>NZ_JBSGFD010000047.1:0-49800 GCF_053603215.1 Kitasatospora sp. NPDC004240
CACGGCCAGGGCGCCGCCCGCGCCCGCGAACAGCACCGAGCGCCGCGAGAACCCGGGCGGCCGGACCGGCGGCGTCGGCGGCACCGGCGGCGGCTGCTGCGGCGGCGTCGTGGCCGCGCCGCCGACCGGGAGCGCCGTCGCCGTGGCCGCCGCGTCCGCGGCCTCCCGCCGCCCCAGCACCATGGTGCTGTGCTGCGGCGGCAGCCACCGCCCGTGCGGGAGGGTGGAGCCGACGGCGTGGGCGGCCCGGAGTTCGGCGACCGTGGGGCGGTCGGCGGGGTCCTTGGCGAGGCAGCGGGCGAGGGTGGGTCGCAGCCCGGCGGGGACGCCGTCGAGCCGGGGTTCGTCCTCCATCGTGCGGTACATCATGGCGATCGGGTCGCCGTGCCCGTACGGGCCGTGGCCGGTGGCCGCGTAGACGAGGGTGGCGCCGAGGGCGTACACGTCGGTGGCGGGGCCGATGTCGGCGCCGCGGAGCTGCTCGGGGGCCATGTAGCCGGGGGTGCCGGGGGCCATGCCGGTGACGGTGATCTGGGTGTGGTCGCCGGCGCGGGCGATGCCGAAGTCGATGACGCGCGGGCCGTCGTCGGCGAGCAGCACGTTGGACGGCTTGAGGTCGCGGTGGGTGATGCCGGCCCGGTGGATGGCGTCCAGGGCGGCGGCGATGCCGGCGATCAGGGCGCGCTGGGCGCTCTCGGGGAGGGGGCCGGCGGTGGAGACGGCCTCGGTGACGGAGACACCGGGGATGTACTCGGTGGCCAGCCACGGGCGCCGCGCCCCGGGGTCGGCGTCGAGCACGGCGGCGGTGAACCGGCCGTCGACGCGGCGGGCGGCCTCGACCTCGCGGGCGAAGCGGCGCCGGAACTCGGGGTCCTGGGCGTACTCGGTGCGGGCGGCCTTGATGGCGGCGAGCCGCCCGGCGTCCGACCGGCCGAGGAACACCTCCCCCATGCCACCGCTGCCGAGGCGTCCCACCAGGTCGTACGTGCCGATCCGCGTCGGATCGCCGGCTTCCAGCGGCTGCATGCTCAGGGTCCCTCCCGTTCGGGCGACCCGAGCGTACAGCCGCCGCGCCCACCGCCTCGACGGCCGCCCCGCCCCTGACCCGCGGTGGGGTGCCCGGGCCGGACGGCCCTCCGCGGGTCGTCACACGAACGACCGTCCGCACGGGGCGGGGGGCCGGGACGGGCGGGCCCGCCGGGTGCGCGGACGGCGGGCCGTCCGCCCATAGGTCGGCTCTATGACCTCATAGGTTCAGACCACCTACCCGCCACCCCGTGCGGCGGGATTTGCTGGGGCGACGACCGCCCACCCGCCGCCCGACCGGAGGAACGTTCCGCCATGCCAGGTGCCGCCGCACGTCCCGTCCGCGTCGCGATCGTCGGAGCCGGCCCCGCCGGCATCTACGCCGCCGACGCGCTGCTGAAGTCCGATGCCGCCCAGGAGGGGGGCCCGGGGGTGTCCATCGACCTGTTCGAGCGGATGCCGGCGCCGTTCGGGCTGATCCGGTACGGGGTGGCGCCCGACCACCCGCGGATCAAGGGCATCGTGACCGCGCTGCACCAGGTGCTGGACAAGCCGCAGATCCGGCTGTTCGGCAACGTCGACTACCCGAACGACCTCACCCTGGACGACCTGCACCGCTTCTACGACGCCGTGGTCTTCTCCACCGGCGCGACGGCCGACCGGGCGCTGGACCTCCCGGGCATCCACCTGGACGGCTCGTACGGGGCCGCCGACTTCGTCTCCTGGTACGACGGCCACCCGGACGTCCCGCGGACCTGGCCGCTGGAGGCCGAGCAGGTCGCGGTGCTCGGCGTGGGCAACGTCGCGCTGGACGTGGCCCGGATCCTCGCCAAGACCGCGGACGAGCTGCTGGCGACCGAGATCCCGCCGAACGTGCACGCCGGGCTGCTGCGCAACCGGGCCGTGGACGTGCACGTCTTCGGCCGGCGCGGGCCGGCGCAGGCCAAGTTCAGCCCGATGGAGCTGCGCGAACTCGACCACTCGCCGACCATCGAGGTCATCGTCGACCCGGAGGACATCGAGTACGACGACGGCTCGATCGCCCAGCGGCGCGCGGCCAAGCACGTCGACATGGTCGCCTCGACGCTGGAGAACTGGGCGATCCGCGACCCCGGCAGCCGCCCGCACCGGATCTTCCTGCACTTCTTCGAGTCCCCGGCGGAGGTGCTGGGCGAGGACGGCCGGGTGACCGGGCTGCGCACCGAGCGCACCGAGCTGGACGGCACCGGCAACGTCCGCGGCACCGGCCGGTTCCGCGACTGGGACGTCCAGGCCGTGTACCGGGCGGTCGGCTACTACTCCGACGAGCTGCCCAAGCTGCCCTTCGACCCGGTCTCCGGCACCGTCCCCAACGAGGCCGGCCGGGTGCTGGCGGCCGACGGCTCGCACCAGGACGCCACCTACGTCACCGGCTGGATCAAGCGCGGCCCGGTCGGCCTGATCGGCCACACCAAGGGCGACGCCAACGAGACCGTCGCCTGCCTGCTCGCCGACCACGCGGCCAGCCGGCTGCCGGGGGCGGCCGAACCCGACCCCGAGGCGGTCGCCGCCCACCTGCGGGCCCGCGGGTCCCGGTACACCACCTGGGAGGGGTGGCACGAGCTGGACGCCCACGAGCGCGCGCTCGGCGCCGCGGAGGGCCGCGAGCGGGTCAAGGTGGTCGAGCGCGAGGAGATGCTGCGCCACAGCGGCGCCTGAGCACGCCGGAGCCGGCACGCCCGCCCCGGGCGCTTCGGCACCTGACCCCGGCTCAGGCGTCGAAGCGCTCGGTGAACGGCCGCCCCGGGCAGGTACGGCACTCGAAGAGGCACACGCCGCCGAGATCGCCCAGCACCAGCTCCGGTCCTTCGATCCGGTCGTCCGCGTCCTCGACCGGGGTCCAGGTGGGCGGATTCAACCGGTCGTTGCAACACCTCGTCCCCGGAGGTGTTGATGGGCAGGCCGGCAGGGTGGATGTCGACGACGCAGGCGAGGTAGGGCCACGTCGCGCCGACCTGGATGTACGTGATGTCGCCGCACCGGCGTTCGTCGAGGTCGGTGGCGGTGAAGTCGCGCTGGACCGGATCGGGGACCGGGGCGCGATCGGATCGGGAATCGTGGTGGTCTTCCTGCGGCGCAGGTGGCGGCCGACGATGCGGTGCTTGCGCATCAGCCGTGCCACGCGCTTGCGGTTGACGGTGTACCCGAAGCCACGCAGTTCGGCGTGGACCCGCAGCGCGCCGTAGGTCTCCTTGTGTTCGGCGTGGATCTCGCGGGTCTCCTCGACCAGGGCGTCCTCGTCCTCCTGGCGCGCGGCACGGGTCCCGGCGCCGGCCTGCCGGCGGTAGTAGCCCGAGCGGGAGACGCCGAGCACCTGGCACAGCCGCTGCACGCCGAGGCCCCGGCGTTGTCGGAGATGAAGTCCCAGCGGCGGGGTGTCACTTCATCTCCTTGGCAAAATAGGCGGCTGCCCGGCGCAGGATCTCCCGCTCCGGCTGCCACTCCTTCTCCGCCTTGATCAGCCGGGTGTTCTCCGCCCGCAACCGGGCCGGCTCGTCCTCGGCCCCGCCGGCCTGCGCTCCGCCACCGCAGGACGCCGCCCCCTCGGCCTCGCGCACCCAGGTGCGCGAGGTCTCGTGGTTGATGTTGAGGTCGTCGGCGACGGACTTGAACGTCCGCCTGCCCGCCGAGGCCCGCCACAACGCGACCGCATCGGCTCTGAACTCCGGACTGTACTTCGATGGCCTTGCCACGCGGATCTTCACCTTCCTGGATCTACAAGATCCAGGAAGGTGTGTCCACAACGTAGGAATCACCTCACGCCCGGCCATACCCCGCCGTCTGCGCCGCACCAATAATGAGATTAAATGTGTCGTAAACGCGGGGGCCAGCGATGGGTTGTGTCCCGACCCTTCGATGGAGGTCACATGACGTACGCGCCCGGGCGTCCAGGCGGTACCGACGACCTCCTGCCGCCACGTTCGAGACCGGCGACCAGAGGCCGGCCTTGACTGCAGGGATCCCGGCGATCGGCCTGCCGGCCCGCAGCCTGATGCGATGTTCTCCCCGGTCGCTCTGGGCGAGGAGTGGCATCGACCGCCGCGGTGGTTAGCGTTCGATCGCGGCAGCGCCCTCCTCCCTGTTTCGCCGTTCGACCTGCTCAAGTCGCTTGGGCGGAATGCCGCCGTGACGCCCTCGTGGGCCGATCCGGACCACGCCACCGGCGCCGTCCTGTGTCCCCGTACGGCCCGGCCCGGCATCACCTACCTGTGCCGGGCCGGGAAACGCGCCCGTGACCAACCGCACCTCCCAGTCCTGACAACGCCTGCAGAGCGCGCCAGGCGTCCACTCCTCAACATCGCTCCGGAGTCAGCCCGACATGTCACGCATGACCCGTACACGGTCCGCAGTTCTGGCCTTCCGGCCGCTGTCGGAAGCCCTCGGGAAGACGAACGGCTTCGGTCTCCTGCGGCTTCTGCTCGCGGTCTCGGTGATCTTCGCCCACGCCATGCCGCTCGGCATGGGCAAGGGCGATCCCGGTACGACGTGGTCGCGCGGGCAGACGGGACTCGGCGCCGTGGCCGTCGCCGGGTTCTTCGTGCTCTCCGGTCTGCTCATCACGCGCAGCGGAGTCCGGCTCAGCACCGCCCGATTCCTGTGGAACAGGGCGATCCGCATCCTGCCCGGCCTCTGGGCCTGCCTGCTGATCACGGCCTTCGTCATCGCGCCGGTCGTCGCGCACCACGAGCACCTGCTCGGCACGTTCTGGTCGCACCCGCAGGGCCCGTGGGAGTACATCAAGGCCAACTGGTCGGTCGGGGTGAACCAGTGGTCGATATCCGGGCTGATGGCGCACAACCTGCAGGGCGGTTCCTTCAACGGTTCGATCTGGTCGCTCGCCTATGAGGTTCTCTGCTACCTCGCGGTGGCGGCCCTCGCGGCCGTCGGCATCCTCCAGCGGGCGCGCTGGGCAGTCCTGGCCATCGTGGCCGCCCTGTACGGCTACATGGTCTACATCGCGATCGACTACCCGCACCTGCGCGCCCCCGGCTACGGGCCGACGACGCTGCCCGGCTGGCGCCTACCCCTCCTCGGCACGCTCAGCATGGACATGCTCGTCCCGCTCGGGCTCATGTTCGGCCTCGGTGCGCTCGCCGAGCTCTACAAGGAGCGCCTGCGGATGAACGGGGTGGCGGCCCTGCTGTCGTTGGGCCTGTTCGTCGGGAGTGCCCGGTACGGCGGGTTCTACGTCATCGGACTGCCGGCGCTCGCCTACCTGCTGATCTGGCTGGCCGCCTACATGCCGCACCCGCTGACCAAGGTCGGCACCAAGGTGGACCTCTCCTACGGCGTCTACATCTACGCGTTCCCGATCCAGCAGAGCCTGGCGTTGTGGCAGGTGCCCCGCCACGGGTACGCGGTCTACACCGGAGCCGCGGTACTCCTCTCGGTGGTCGCCGCCTTCCTGTCCTGGCACGCGGTGGAGAAGCCCGCACTCAAGCTCAAGAACATCCGGCTGCCCCAGCGGAACCGGGGCGACCGGAACAAGCCGACGAACGGTTCGGCCAAGGTCGTGCTGCCTGCTCCGGCGACCCCGGTCGCAGTCGGGGACCGCTACTCGGGTTGAAACCGTGATGCCGGCGATCAGTAGGGCTCGACGAGCGGCGTGAGCCCGCCACCATCTGATACGGCACCCCCTCATGTCGGCGACGGGTGAGAGCCGACCGCTGATCGGCGGGCCGAACGGGACCCATTTCGCGATCTTCCGATCATCCTGAGCGGCTCGTCTCCGTCGCCGCGCCGGTCGAGGTCGAACCGGCGGCCGCGGCCGCCTCGGTTGCCACCGCGCCCGCGTGTGGTGACCGAGGTGGGGCCGCGTGAGCTGCCGCGGTCTCGGGCTCGGCCGCCGGCCATGGCGCGCGGCCATGCACTGGAGCAGCACCAGCGGCGCCGACTACCGACTTCTGCAGACCGCCGCCGGCGGCGCCTCCGACCGGCTCCGCCAGGCCGAAGGACCGACCGGTCTCGGCTCCGTCTGCACGATCACGGTGTGACCCCAGCGCGCCGCGAACGGCTGCAGGCCGGCACCCGCCAGCCTGCCGAGCCAGGGCCGGTACGAGTCGCCCGGCGCCACCCCACGGTGGCCGCACCCCTGAGGGCTTCATGTTGTCCGCGGTCAACATGGTGTGCCCCGGGGCACGAACAGACGTGGAGCGTATGTCGAAGGGTGCTGGCGGCCTGTTGGACGGCTCTGTCACCGGGGCTGGAAGCGGCGCATAGAGCGGGCGGGCGGAGCCACGGATGTCTCCAGCCGCCCGCCGTTTGTGTCACTGGTCTTCGTCGTCCTCCTCGGGGTCCGACTCCGCGGTCCACCAGAGGTCGATCCGGTAGGACTCGAGTGCCCGGCGGTGTGCGGCGAACACGGGGTCGGGGTTCAGCTCTCCCTCGGGGGTGGCGAGCTGTTTCAGGAAGCTCGCTTCTTGATCGGCCGCGGCCCGGCGGCCTTTCCAGGCGACGCGGGCGGCGTACGCGCCCGGCCGGGGGAGTTCGTAGCAGCCGGCGATTTCCGGTGAGAAGGCCCGGATGACGACCATTCCGGTGGGGAGGTCCAGGATCTGCCGGCTGTGTCCTTCCTCTTCCCAGGCCGTGTCCTCCCGGGCCGGACCGTCCCAGACCAGGAGGGTCAGTTCGGCGGGCGCGATGCCTTGAGGACTGTGCAGATAGAGCTGCGTCCCCGTTCCGGCGACGATCGTCTCCCGGCTTCGCCGGACCGCGGCGGAGTCCGTGAGGTAGGCGTCGGCGTCGTACACCTCGATCAGGCCGTGGTCGGGCCTGGCTTCGGTGCGGTGTTCCTGCAAGAGCGCCACGTCGTCGTCCTCCTGGTCGATCTGACCCGCTACGGAACCATGGTGGCGTACAAGGGGGACGTCGATCCGCTGCCAGGGACGGGTAGGCGCGGTCGGGGACTTCAGTGACATGGCCGGCATCACGTTTGCGTCGACGAGTTGCCGGCTTCCCTGGCCGTCCAGCGGTCCGGCGTCGGGGACGGTGTTAGGTGAGGGTCCGCACGGGGTGGTATCCCAGGATCCGAGCAGTCTTCCCTTCGAAGGTGGTCGCAGTCCTTCGCCGTCTCCGAGGCGCTGCGCATCCGGCAGCCGCCGCAGCGCGCCCAGGTACGCGGTGATCACCGAGAGCGTCACGTGCCCGGCAGTCCGAGGCGACCGTAGGCGCCCTGACCTCCAGGTCGGGGAACCTCCGGCCGCTGAGCGGCCTCGGCCAGCGGCGTCCGTCGGCAATCCGCCGGGCGGAAGTGGATGGACCGCGTCGGGCCGAAACCGGACGACAGCGGCCCCCGGCGTGCTGTGCACAGCGGGGGCCGTGTCGATGACCTTCTCGGGGTCGGGCGCAACCTACCGGCCTTCACCGACAATCGCACTGGTGTTCAGCGCCTACTGAGCACGGACCCTTGCTGTCGCGTCGTCCGGGCGGTGCGGGGACGGAGGCCGCCTGCGTCCCCCGGAGGCCGGGTGGATCAGCGGTGTGAGGCGGCGGCCTTGCGGCGGCGCAGGGCGACGAGGGTGGTGGCGCCTGCGGCCAGGACTGCGGCGCCCGTGGCGGCGATCGGCAGGGTGGAGGAGCTGGATCCGGTCTCGGCCAGGTGCGGCCCGGAGGAGGCCGGGGTGGTGTTCGCGGCCGTGGTGGTGGGGGTGCCGGGGCCGGGGATGGTGAAGCGGCCGCGGTAGCTTGCGCCGTAGCTGAGGCAGCCGGGTCGGCCGCCGGTGGTGGTCGCGTTGTCGAAGGTCTCGGACTGGCCGGTCACCTCACCGTGGTAGAGGGCGGTGAGGGCCTTGTCGGTGGCGGCGATCTTCACCTGGATGGTGACCTTCTCGCCCTTGGCGATCTTCAGGATGCCGAGCACGGCCGGCCTGGAGCCTTCCACGGTGACGGGCTTCCAGTCGGAGCCGGGCGTCTTCACCTGGACGGTGAAGGCCTCGGAGCCCCAGGTCACGGGGTTGGTGACGGGCTCCTCGCCGATGTCCGTGATGAACAGGTAGGTGCTGAACTCCTTGATGTCCATCCGGCCGGTGTTCTCGAACGTCACCGAGGTCTCCTGGGCGGGGCCGCCCTTGGCCAGGGTGCTGCCGACCAGTCCGGTGCCGGTGACCTTGATGTCCTGCAGGAGGTGGTTGCCGGTGCAGGTACCGGACGGCTTCGGCAGCGGCGCCGTCGGCTCGGCGGTGGCCGTGGCCGTCGGGTGGGGCGAAGGCTTGGAGGTGGCGCTGCTTGTCGGTGCCGGGACGGAGGCCGACGGAGAGGCCGGTGCCGAGGTGCCGGGCGCAGCGGTCGCGGAGCTACTCGGGGCGGGCGACGCGAACGTGGCCGGGGCCCCGACGGTGGCACCGGCGGACAGCGCGACCAGCGCGGCGGCGGCCAGCAGGCGGGAAGAACGCAAGGTCATTGCTCCCACGAATAGGCGTGAAGTATGTCTGATTTCAAACGACTTGAGGGGCCGGTGGCCTCGCAGGGTCGTGCCCGCACTGTATCCGCCCGCCAGGACAGCCGACCCGGCAGCCCGCGACTCCTGCAGCACGACAAGGGTTGCCCCGCACGGATGGGGGCGGCCGCGTCCGGCGCCGAGGCCGGGGCGGGCGACCAGCTGCATGCCGGCGTTGCTGTCCGGTGGCAGTTCCCGGGCAGCCCCACGCTCACGGAGGCGGCACTTGCGGACCTCACCGGACCTGAGCTTTGCCCCGCGACGTGGACACCCTGACACTTGGATCTGGTTGATCCAGGAAGGGAAGTCCAGGTGGGACGTCCGTTGACGAGTTGCGTCGTGATGCCGTCGCGCTGTACCAGGGCCGCGAAGGGCCGGCGCACGTTCGCGGCGGTCGCGAAGGAGATCGGGGTCAACCATGAGACCCTGCGGAACTGGGTGAGGGCCGCCGATGCCGAGCCGGCGTCGACCGGGCAGGCGCTGAGCGCTGACGAACGGGCCGAGCTCACTCGTTTGCGCAAGGCTGAGCGCGAGTGGCAGGTGGAGAAGGAGATCCTGCGTCGGGCAGCGGCCTATTTCGCACGGGAGATGAGGTGAGGGCCCGCCGCTGGGACTTCATCTCCGCCCACGCCGCCGGGTTCGGCGTCCGGCGGTTGTGTGAGGTCGTGGGTGTCGCCTGTTCCGGGTACTACGCCTGGCAGGCCGAGGCTCGGGCCCATGCCGATCGGGCGGCGGCCGAGGCTGCGCTCGTGGGTGAGATCCGCGAAGTCCACCGGGAGACCCAGGGCGCTTACGGGGGTGCCGAGGGTGCACGCGGAACTGCGGGCCCGGGGCCGCGTGGTCAGCCGCAAGCGGATGGCCCGCCTGATGCGCGAGCACGGCATCGTGGGCCGTCACCTGCGCATCCGCTGCCGCACCACCGTCCATGACAGGAGTGCGCCACCCGTCGACGATATCCCGGGAGCCGCGGCGCAACGCTGCGACCCGAGGCGGCCGACTGGAGTACCGGGCCTCGGTCGCGCAGTGGAAGGCCGACCTCGTGGCCCAGCGTCCGAAGGCAGCGAAGCCGGCCGCGAACGATCGGCTGCGAAACTACGTGCAGGAAAGGCTTTCAGGCCAGGTCAGCCGCTTGGACGGGACGGCCCTGGGGCCGCAGGCCGCGCCGTGGAAGGGACGGAACAAGCCGCACCGCGGCGACCGCCGGTGGGCCACGGCATGGAGCCCGGAGCAGATCGCGAACCGGCTGAAGGTCGACTTCCCCGATGATGAGTCCCTGCGCATCTCGCACGAGGCGATCTACCAGGCCCTGTTCATCGAAGGCCGGGGAGCGCTCCAGCGCGAGGTCGTCGCCTGCCTGCGCATCGGAAGGGCTCTGCGAGTGCCCCGGGCCCGGGCCAGGCGGAAGGCGTGGGCGCACGTCACGCCCGAGGTATTGATCAGCGCACGGCCGGCCGAAGCCGACGACCGCGCCGTGCCGGGACACTGGGAGGGCGACCTCCTGATCGGACTCGAGCGGTCGGCGATCGGCACACTGGTCGAGCGCACGACCCGGTTCACGATCGAGACCGGCGTTCCGGTCTACTCCGCCGACCCGCACAGCCCATGGCAGCGCGGCACCGACGAGAACACGAACGGCCTGCTGCGGCAGTACTTCCCGAAGGGCACCGACCTGTCCCGATGGGCGGCGGACGATATCGAGGCGGCCGCTGCCACGCTCAACAGCCGACCCCGCAAGAGCCTCGGTTGGAAGACACCCGCCGAAGCCCTCGACGAGCACCTACTATCACTGCAGGAAGCCGGTGTTACGTCCACTGATTGAATCCGCCCTGGTAGTCCCAGCCGGTCTCCCGCTCGACCCGCTCGAAGCGGCCCTCCAGCGCGTCCCAGACCTCGTCCGCCAGGTCCCAGCTCGGGTACTCCGTCACCAGCTCCGGGTGCACCACGCAGGGGCGCGGTACGTGGCCCCGCCCGGCCCCCGCCGGCACCGGCGGGGCGGTCCGCACCGGACCGACCGCCGCGGACGAGCGCCACCGCAGCTCCGGGAGCACCCAGCAGCCGTCGTACCGCAGCGGGCACCAGAGCAGCTGCAGCAGGTCGTGGCCGTCCGGGAAGGGCACCAGGTCCGGCAGGTCGGCCGCGTACAGCTGGACCACGCCGACCATGGGCGAGCCGAAGTGCTCGGGGCAGGTCGGCCAGGGCTCCGCGGCCGGCCAGAGCAGCGGGCCACCGACCGAACTGTCCCGGGACGTCGGGCTCCCGGCGCGCGGGTGCAGCCGGACGGCCTCCCGGCGCAGGCCGGCCACCTCGGGGAACAGCCGCTCCACGTCCAGCGGGCGCGGCGGGGTACGACGGGTCATGCCCGGACGATGGCGCCGCCGGCGACCGGTCGAACGGTCACCCCGGGCGGCCGTCCTGAGCCGATGTCACGAATCACCCGATTCGCACATAGAGTCGACCCCCATGAAGTTCTTCCGTTCCAGGGCAGCCGCCCAGCACGACCCGCACCTGACCAATCTGACCGTCGAACAGGCCGAGTACCTGCGCGAGCTGGTCCGCCAGTACCACGCGGGCGCCGGCCCGCAGGTGACCGTCGCCGGGGACACCGTCCACGCCCCGCAGGGCACCCGGAACCTCTACAACCTCGCCGAGCTGTGCCGGCGCTCCGACCCGCGCGCCTGGCCGCAGGTGGTGGAGCAGCACTTCCGGGCGCTGGACGGGGCGGTCGGGGCGACGCCGGACGACGCCGACGGGATGCTGCGCACGGCCTACCTGCGGCTGGTCCCCGACGACGCGTTCCCGCCGGAGGCCGAGGCGGCGTTCAGCTACGTCCGGCCGGTGGCGCAGGGCCTGCGGGAGGCGCTGGCGCTGGACCTCCCGGACGCGGTGCGGCTGCTGGACGACCGGGCCGTCGCCCCGGTGGGCCTGGAGCGGCTGCGGGCCGCCGGGCGGGCCAACCTGGTCCGGGAGCCGGTGACGTACGAGGTCGTCGAGGGCCGCGAGGGCGGCGCGCCGCTGCACATCGTGTCGGGCGACTCGATGTTCGTGGCCAGCAAGGCGCTGGTGCTGGACGAGGTGGCGCGCGCCCTGACCGGGCGTGAGCTGCCGGAGGCGGGCGCGCTGTTCACCGTGCCGAGCCGGCACTTCCTGGTGTTCCACCCGGTGGCCGGGCCCGAGGCGGTCGGCGCGATCAACGATCTGGCGGCCTTCGGCCTCGGCGCGTACCAGGACAACCCGGGCCCGCTCTCGCCCCGGCTCTACTGGTGGCACAAGGGCGGCATCGTCTCGCTGACGGTCATCGACGACGCGACGCGCTCGTTCTCGATCGTCCCGCCCGAGGAGCTGATGACGATCCTGCGCGGGCTTCGGGACGCCGGGTGACGCACGGCGCGGGCCGCTCCCACCGAGGGGGCGGCCCGCGCCGTCAGGGCCGTCAGGGCCGTCAGAACGGGAAGCGGCTGCGCCCGTGCTGGACGGATATCCACTTCACCGTGGTGAACGCGTCCACCGTGGACTCGCCGTTGAGGCGGCCGACGCCGGAGTTCTTCTCGCCGCCGAAGGGCACCACCGGCTCGTCCGCGATGGTGCCGTCGTTGACGTGGATCATGCCGGTGTCGATCCGCTGGGCCACCCGGACGCCGCGCTCCACGTCGGCGGTGTGCACCGCGCCGCTGAGCCCGAAGGGCGTGTCGTTGGCGATCCGGACGGCCTCGTCCTCGCCGTCGAACGGCACCACCAGCACCACCGGGCCGAACAGTTCGCGCCGCAGTATCGGCGCGTCGGCGGGCACGTCGCCGAGGACCACCGGGTCCATCAGGCTGCCGGCCGTCCGGCCGCGCAGCAGGGCGGTGGCGCCGGCGGCGATGGCCTGGTCGACCTGGGAGGTGATGTTGTCGGCCTGGACGGAGTTGATCAGCGGGCCGATCTGGGTGGCCGGGTCCTTGGGGTCGCCGACCCGCAGCGAGGCGGTCTTGGCGACGAACTTCTCGGTGAACTCCCGGGCCACGGAGCGGTCCACCAGCACGCGGTTGGCGGCCATGCAGACCTGGCCCTGGTGGGCGAAGCGGCTGAAGACGGCGGCGTCGACGGCGTAGTCGAGGTCGGCGTCGTCGAGGACGATCAGCGCGCTGTTGCCGCCGAGCTCCAGCACGGTCCGCTTGAAGTGCGAGGCGGCGACGGTGGCGACGTGCCGGCCGATCTTGTCGGAGCCGGTGAAGGAGATCACCTTGGGCACGGGGTGCTCGATGAAGGCGTCGCCGATCTCGGCGATGTCGGTGACCACCACGTTGAGCAGGCCGGCCGGCAGGCCCGCGTCCTCGAAGATCTTGGCGATCAGGGTGCCGCCGACCACCGGGGTCTCCTGGTGCGGCTTGAGCACCACACCGTTGCCGAGCGCCAGGGCCGGGGCGACGGCCTTGAGCGACAGGAACAGCGGGAAGTTGAACGGGCTGATCACGCCGACCACGCCGACCGGCAGCCGGTAGAGGCGGTTCTCCTTGCCGGGCACCGGCGAGGGCAGGATCCGGCCCTCGGAGCGCAGCGCCAGGGCCATCGACTCGCGCAGCATGTCCCTGGTGAGGGCGAGTTCGAAGCCGGCCTTCAGCGCGGTGCCGCCGAGCTCGGCGATGATCGCCTCGGTGATCTCGGCCTCGCGCTCCTCCACGATCCGCAGCGCCCGCTCGAAGACCAGCCGGCGCTCGTACGGGCTGGTCGCCGCCCACTCCCGCTGGGCCCGCTCGGAGGCCCGGTAGGCGCGGTCGACCTCGTCCACGGTGGCGACGGTGATGGTGGCGAGCTTGTCACCGCTGTACGGGTCGACGTCGACGATGTCCCAGGAGCCGCCGCCGGTCAGCCACTCGCCGTCGATGTACTGCAGCGCCAACTCGGAGAAGTACGACATCTGATCCCTCTCGTGCCAGTTCGGGAAACGCCTCGATCGGATCAGCGGTTGTTCACGTCCGAATCTGATCGACGCTCATCGTACTTATGCGTCACAGCTCTTGGCGTACGGAGTGGAGAAGTTCCCGTGTCTTCTCGGGGGAGAGGCTGTCGGCGGCCAGGCCGTCCATCGCCGCGGAGTACTCGGCGAGCTCGGCCGGCTTGTCCAGGTAGAGCGCGCTGGTGAACTGCTCCAGGTAGACCACGTCCGGCAGTTCGGTCGAGGCGAAGCGCAGCACCGAGAACGCGCCGCCCTCGGCCCGCAGCCCGCCGAAGCCCAACGGCATCACCTGGAGCTCCACATCGGGCAGCTCGGACAGCTCCAGCAGCCGGTCGATCTGCCCGCGCATCACCTCGGGCCCGCACCAGGGGCGGCGCAGCGCCGCCTCGTCCAGCACCGCGAGCAGCCGCGGCGCCCGGTCGGAGCGGAGCAGCTCCTGGCGCCGGAGCCGGACCTCCACCCGGCGCTCGACCTCCGCCCCGGCGGTGACGTGGCCGCCCAGCTGGATCACGGCGCGGGCGTAGTCGGCGGTCTGCAGCAGCCCGTGGACGAACTGGACCTCGTAGCTGCGGATCTCGGCGGCGGCCTCCTCCAGCCCGACGTAGGTCTGGAACCAGCCGGGCAGCACATCGCCGTAACCGTGCCACCAGGAGGTCGCGTTGGCCTCCCGGACCAGCCCGAGCACGGCGGCCCGCTCCTGCTCCCCCTCGACCCCGTAGAGCGTCAGCAGGTCGGCGACGTCACGCTCCTTGAAGCCGACCCGGCCGAGCTCCATACGGCTGATCTTCGACTCCGAGGCGCGGATCGAGTAGCCCGCCTCCTCGCGGCTGACGCCCCTGGCCTCCCTCAGCCGGCGCAGCTGGGATCCCAGCAGCAGGCGCCGTATGGTGGCACCCCCGCCCGGCTGAGTCGTGCCCATCGTGTCAACCTCCGCGTCCCGCGCAGCCCCCCGACCGTCGGCGGCAGTCTGCCATCTGCCACCGACAAACAACAGTCCGTCAGCGCGGGTATCGGCCGGGTCACGGCCGCGGCGGCCGACCCATCCGCTCCAGCTTCAGCAGTCCGGGGACGGCGGCCAGGCTGAGCAGGGCGAGGAACGCCCACGGCCGGGCGGCCCCGCCGCCGAGCAGCAGGGTGAGCAGGCCGGGCGCGACGGCCTGGCCGAGGTTCCAGGAGAGCTGGTAGACGGCCAGGTAGCGGCCGCGCAGCGCGGGATCGGCGAGCGAGACGCTGAGGTCCTCGGCGAAGGGGGTGGCCATGGTCTCGGCGAGGTTGTAGAGGGACATCGCCACGTACAGTCCGGCCAGGACGGTCCAGCCGGGGGCGGTCGCGAGCAACGCGAACAGGCCGAAGGCGAACGCGTTCAGCAGCGAGGCGGCCGCGATCACCCGGGTCGGCCGGAACCGTTCCAGCCGGCCGGCCACGACGTTCTGGGTGAGCACCACCTGCACCCCGTTGAGCACCAGCAGCGAGCCGGCCACCCAGGCCTCCCGGTGCAGCCCCTCGGTCAGGTAGACGGCGAGCAGCATGCTGATGATCATCGAGCCGAAGACGTTGGCCAGGTTGACCGTCACCAGCAGCAGGTAGCGGCGGTCGCGCAGCACCGTGCGGTAGCCCCCGCGCTCCGGGGCGCCGTCCGCCGGGCCCTCCTCCCCCGTCCCCGACCCCGTCCCCGTCCCCGTCCCCGGGCGCTCGGCGGCAGCGGCGGGCGACGGCCGCCAGGAGGCCAGCAGCCCGGCCGCCAGCGCGTAGCTGGCCGCGTTCAGCACCACCAGCAGCCGCAGCGCCCCGGTGCCGCCGCCCGCGACCAGGACGGAGCCCAACGCCCCGCCCAGCCCCAGCCCGGTGTTGCGCAGCGTCTGCACCAGCGCGAACCAGCGCGGCCGCTCCCCCTCGGCGGCGGCGAGCACCACCAGGCCGGTGCTGGAGGTCCAGTACGCGACGTGGCCGACCTGGGCCAGCAGGCAGACCAGCACGATCTGCCAGGCCCGCCCGGCGAGCAGGAAGCCCCCGTACGCCAGCGCGGAGAGCAGGTTGCCGCAGGTGGCGACGGTCCGGGCGCCGTAGCGGTCGATCAGCGGGCCGACGACGATCGCGGTGGGCAGGGCGAGCAGCCGGGCGGCGGTGATGGCGGCGCCGACCGCGGCGACGGCCAGGGTGGTGGTACGGGTGAAGTAGACGACGGTGAAGGCGAGGATCAACCCGGTGCCGAGGCTGTCGATCAGGTGGGCCCCGACCAGCCGGATCCGGCCGGTGACGTCCGGCAGGCCGAGGCGGTCGCGGAGCGGGGGGAGGGTCGCTGTGGTCATGGCAGGAGCCTCCCGGGCATGATCGTCCCTGCCCATGGATTCGACGCCGGTCGAATCCTCGCCCGAAGGCCGCCCGGAGGCCACCATGCTCACCTGGGAGTTCTCCGCCCAGGACCTCGCCCGCACCCGCTTCGCCTGCTCACCGCTGTGCGAGGTCACCACCAGCGTCGAGGTGCTGAAGGACCCGGGCCGCAGCGCCGTCCACCTGCCCTGGGTCCGGCAGGCCCGGCGGGCACTGGCGGGGGTCGACTGGGAGCTGCTCTCCGCGCTGGTGCGGCTGCCCACGGTGTACATCCCGGACTTCCTGACCCCGGTGCCCGCCGACTCCACCCGCACCATCGAGCAGGAGCTCGCCGCGCTGGCGGCCGCCGCCCCGGCCTCGATCCGCCGCGACCTGGTCAAGTTCGGCCCGGAACTCCCGCCACTGGTCCAGGAGTTGTACGAGGACCCGAAGGCCGGGACGGCCCGGCTGGTGGCCGAGATCCAGGCGTACTGGACGGCGGCGATCGCCCCGCACTGGCCGCGGATGCGGCGGCTGGCCGAGGGCGAGATCCTGCGGCGGGCCCGGCAGATGTCGGCGGGCGGCCCGGCCGCGCTCTTCGCCGACCTGCACCCGCTGGTGAGCTGGGAGCGCGACACCCTGCGGATCGGCCACCGGATGTTCGAGGAGCGGCACCGGCTGGAGGGCGAGCGGGGCCTGGTCCTGGTGCCGACCGTGTTCGCCTGGCCGGGCGTGTTCTCCCAGACCGGCGCGGCCTGGCAGCCCGGCCTGGTCTACCCGCCGCGCGGGGTGGCCACGCTCTGGGAGGGCGCGGGCGCCGCCGTCCCCGAGGGCCTGGCACGGGTGATCGGCCGTACCCGGGCCCGGCTGCTCGCCGAGCTGGACGCCCCCGCCTCCACCACCGAGCTCGCCGCCCGTACCGCCCTCTCCCCCGCCACCGTCTCCCACCACCTCACCGCCCTGCGCGACGCCGGCCTGCTCGCCCGCCACCGCACCGGCCGTACGGTCCTGTACGCCCGCGCCGAGGCCGCCGAACTCCTGCTCCGCACCTGACACCTGACACGACCGCCGTCCCGTCCCGGGGATCCGTCGTCCTCTGCCGCTCCCCCTGAACATGACGGCGCCCGTCCTCAACTTGGTCGGGGAGAGGACGGGCGCCAGGAGACCGCTATGGCCCGGCGACACTGACGGAGAAGCGGATGGTGCAACCCGGCGATGCGGCGCCGGGGCGTTCAGGGGTGGTTCAGACCACCAGCGGGCGGTCCGTGGGACGGATCGGGGCGGGCAGCGGGGTCTTGCCGCCCAGGTACCGGTCGACCGCGGCGGCGGCCGAACGGCCCTCCGCGATCGCCCAGACGATCAGCGACTGGCCACGGCCGGCATCGCCACAGACGTAGACGCCATCGACATTGGTGGCGAACTTCCCGTCACGAGCGATGTTACCCCGAGCGTCGAGGTCCACGCCCAGCTGCTCGACCAGGCCGTTCTTCACGTCCGTCCCGGTGAAGCCCATGGCCAGGGTGACCAGCTGCGCCGGGATGGCCCGCTCGGTGCCCGGCACCGGCTCGAAGCGGCCGTCCTTGAACTCCACCTCGACCAGGTGCAGCTCCTGGACGTTGCCGTCCTCGTCGCCGGTGAAGTGGGTGGTGTTGACGGAGTAGATCCGCTCGCCGCCCTCCTCGTGGGCCGAGGTGACCTTGTAGGTCATCGGCATGGTCGGCCAGGGCTGGTGGCCGGGGCGGCTCTCGCTGGGCTGCGGCATGATCTCCAGCTGGGTGACCGAGGCCGCGCCCTGGCGGTGGGCGGTGCCGACGCAGTCCGCGCCGGTGTCGCCGCCGCCGATGACGACCACGTGCTTGCCCTTGGCGCTGATCGGGGAGTCGACGAAGTCGCCCTCCTGGACCTTGTTGGCCAGCGGCAGGTACTCCATGGCCTGGTAGACGCCCTTGAACTCGCGCCCGGGCACCGGCAGGTCGCGGGCCGTGGTGGCGCCGGCCGCCACGACCACCGCGTCGAAGCGCTCGCGCAGCTGCTGGCCGGTGATGTCCTCGCCCACGTGCACACCGGTGCGGAACCGGGTGCCCTCCGCGCGCATCTGCTCGATGCGGCGGTTGATGTGGCGCTTCTCCATCTTGAACTCGGGGATGCCGTAGCGCAGCAGCCCGCCGACGCGGTCGGCCCGCTCGTACACCACGACGGTGTGCCCGGCGCGGGTGAGCTGCTGGGCGGCGGCGAGGCCGGCCGGGCCGGAGCCGATGACGGCGACGGTCTTGCCGGACAGGCGCTCGGGGACCTGCGCGGTGACGCCGCCCCGGTCCCAGGCCTTGTCGATGATGGTGACCTCGACGTTCTTGATGGTCACCGCGTCCTGGTTGATCCCCAGGACGCACGCCGACTCGCACGGGGCCGGGCAGAGCCGCCCGGTGAACTCCGGGAAGTTGTTGGTGGCGTGCAGGCGCTCGATGGCGCCGGACCAGTCGTCCCGGTAGGCCAGGTCGTTCCACTCGGGGATGAGGTTCCCGAGCGGGCAGCCGTTGTGGCAGAACGGGATGCCGCAGTCCATGCAGCGGCCGGCCTGCTTGGTGATGATCGGCAGGAGGCTGCGCTCGACGTAGACCTCGTTCCAGTCACGGAGACGAACGTCGACCGGGCGGCGCTCCGCCAGCTGCTTGGGCGTGGTCAGGAAGCCCTTGGGGTCAGCCATGTGCCGCCTCCATCATCTTGCGAGTGGTCTCGGCCTCGGAGAGGCCATCGCGCTCAGCGGCGTCCTTGGCGGCGAGCACAGCCTTGTAGTCGGTCGGCATGATCTTGGAGAAGCGGGAGACCCCGCTGCCCCAGTCCGCCAGGAGCTCGGCGGCGACGGTGGAGCCGGTCTCCTCGTAGTGCTGCTGCACGGTCTCGCGCAGCCAGTCGCGGTCGGCGGCGGTCGGGGCCTCGATGCCCACCATGCCGCTGTTCACGTTGGCCGGACGCAGGTCCAGCACGTAGGCGATGCCGCCGGACATGCCCGCCGCCAGGTTGCGCCCGGTCTCACCGAGGATGACGACCCGGCCGCCGGTCATGTACTCCAGGCCGTGGTCGCCCACGCCCTCGACGACCAGGGTGGCACCGGAGTTGCGGACGGCGAAGCGCTCACCGGCCTTGCCGCGCAGGTGGATCCGGCCGCTGGTGGCACCGTACCCGATGGTGTTGCCGGCGATCACGTGGTTCTGCGCGTCGTTGCCGATGGCGGCGGCGTCGCGCGCCGGGCGGACGATCACCACACCGCCGGAGAGGCCCTTGCCGACGTAGTCGTTGGCGTCGCCCTCCAGGCGCAGGGTGACGCCGTTCGGGACGAAGGCGCCGAAGGACTGGCCGGCCGAGCCGGTGAAGGTCACGTCGATGGTGCCCTCGGGCAGGCCCGCACCGCGGTACCGCTTGGTCACCTCGTGGCCGAGCATGGTGCCGACCGTGCGGTTGACGTTGCGGATCGGCAGCTGGATGCGGACGGTCTCGCCGTTCTCCAGGGCGTCCTGGGCCAGGTCGATCAGCTGGTTGTCCAGGGCCTTGTCGAGCGCGTGGTCCTGCGTGGTGGTGCAGTGCAGGGACGCGCCCTCGGGCAGCTCGGGGACGTGGAAGAGCGGGGCCAGGTCGAGGCCGGCGGCCTTCCAGTGGTCGATCGCGGCCCGGGCGTTGATGTGCTCGGCGTGGCCGACGGCCTCCTCGATGGAGCGGAAGCCCAGCGAGGCCAGGATCTCCCGGACCTCCTCCGCGATGAACTCGAAGAAGTTCACCACGAACTCGGGCTTGCCGGAGAAGCGGTCGCGCAGCACCGGGTTCTGGGTGGCGACGCCGACCGGGCAGGTGTCCAGGTGGCAGACGCGCATCATGATGCAGCCGGAGACCACCAGCGGGGCGGTCGCGAAGCCGAACTCCTCGGCGCCGAGCAGCGCCGCGATGACGACGTCGCGGCCGGTCTTCAGCTGGCCGTCGGTCTGCACCACGATGCGGTCGCGCAGGCCGTTGAGCAGCAGGGTCTGCTGGGTCTCGGCGAGGCCGAGCTCCCAGGGGCCGCCCGCGTGCTTGAGCGAGGTGAGCGGCGAGGCACCGGTGCCGCCGTCGTGGCCGGAGACCAGGACCACGTCCGCGTGCGCCTTGGAGACGCCCGCGGCGACCGTGCCGACACCGACCTCGGAGACCAGCTTCACGTGGATGCGGGCCGCCGGGTTGGCGTTCTTGAGGTCGTGGATCAGCTGGGCGAGGTCCTCGATGGAGTAGATGTCGTGGTGCGGCGGCGGGGAGATCAGGCCGACGCCCGGAGTGGAGTGCCGGGTCTTGGCGACCCACGGGTAGACCTTGTGGCCGGGCAGCTGGCCGCCCTCGCCGGGCTTGGCGCCCTGGGCCATCTTGATCTGGATGTCGTCCGCGTTGACCAGGTACTCGGAGGTGACGCCGAAGCGGCCGGAGGCGACCTGCTTGATCGCCGAGCGGCGCTCCGGGTCGTACAGGCGGTCCGGGTCCTCGCCGCCCTCACCGGTGTTGGACTTGCCGCCGAGGCGGTTCATCGCGATGGCCAGGGTCTCGTGCGCCTCGCGGGAGATGGAGCCGTACGACATGGCGCCGGTGGAGAAGCGCTTGACGATCTCGGAGACCGACTCGACCTCCTCGACGGGCACCGGGGTGCGGCCGAGGCCGTCCAGCTGGAACAGGCCGCGCAGCGTCATCAGGCGCTCGGACTGCTCGTTCACCCGGTCCGTGTACTGCTTGAAGATGTCGTACCGGCGGTTGCGGGTGGAGTGCTGCAGGCGGAAGACCGTGTCCGGGTCGAACAGGTGCGGCTCGCCCTCGCGGCGCCACTGGTACTCGCCGCCGATCTCCAGCGCGCGGTGCGCGGCGGGGATGCCGGAGGCCGGGTACGCCTTGGCGTGGCGGGCGGCCACCTCCTTGGCGATCTCGTCCAGGCCGATGCCGCCGAGCTTGGTGGTGGTGCCGGCGAAGTAGCCGTCCACCAGCTCCTGGGAGAGGCCGATGGCCTCGAAGACCTGGGCGCCGCGGTAGGAGGCGACGGTGGAGATGCCCATCTTGGACATGACCTTGAGCACGCCCTTGCCGAGCGCCTTGATCAGGTTCTTGATGGCCTTCTCGGCCTCGACGCCGGTCAGGAAGGTGCCCTGGGCGACCAGGTCCTCGACCGACTCCATGGCCAGGTACGGGTTGACCGCGCCGGCGCCGTAGCCGATCAGCAGCGCGACGTGGTGCACCTCGCGGACGTCACCGGCCTCGACCAGCAGCGACACCTGGGTGCGCTGCTTGGTGCGGATGAGGTGGTGGTGGATCGCGGAGGTGAGCAGCAGCGAGGGGATCGGGGCGTGCTCGGCGTCGGAGTGCCGGTCGGAGAGCACGATGATCCGGGCGCCGTCGGCGATCGCGGCGTCGGCCTCGGTGGCGATCTCGGCCAGGCGGGCGGCCAGGCCGGCGCCGCCGGTGGTGACCTTGTAGAGGCCGGAGAGCGTGACCGCCTTCAGGCCGGGCTGGTCGCCGTCGGCGTTGATGTGGACGAGCTTGGCCAGCTCGTCGTTGTCGATCACCGGGAAGGTGATGCCGACCGAGCGGCAGGACGCGGCCTCGGCGGCCAGCAGGTTGCCCTCGGGGCCGAGGTTGGACAGCAGCGAGGTGACGAGCTCCTCGCGGATGGCGTCCAGCGGCGGGTTGGTGACCTGCGCGAAGAGCTGCACGAAGTAGTCGAACAGCAGGCGCGGCTTCTCGGACAGCGCGGCGATGGGCGAGTCGGTGCCCATCGAGCCGAGCGCCTCGCCGGCGGTCTTCGCCATCGGCGCCAGGATGACCCGCAGCTCCTCCTCGGTGTAACCGAAGGTCTGCTGGCGGCGGGTGACCGAGGCGTGGGTGTGCGCGATGTGCTCGCGCTCGGGCAGCTTGGCGAGCTGGATCTGCCCGGCGGCGACCCACTCCTCGTAGGGGTGCTCGGCGGCCAGCGCGGACTTGATCTCCTCGTCCTCGACGATGCGGTGCTCCGCGGTGTCGATGAGGAACATCCTGCCGGGCTGCAGGCGGCCCTTCTTGGCGACCTTCTCCTGGTCGATGTCGAGCACGCCGACCTCGGAGGAGAGGACGACCAGGCCGTCCTCGGTGATCCAGTAGCGGGCCGGGCGCAGGCCGTTGCGGTCCAGCACGGCGCCGATCTGGGTGCCGTCGGTGAAGGTGACGCAGGCCGGGCCGTCCCAGGGCTCCATCAGGTTGGAGTGGTACTGGTAGAACGCGCGGCGGGCCGGGTCCATGGTGGCGTGGTTCTCCCACGCCTCCGGGATCATCATCAGCACCGAGTGCGGCAGCGAGCGGCCGCCGAGGTGGAGCAGCTCCAGGACCTCGTCGAAGGAGGCGGAGTCGGAGTGGTCCGGGGTGCAGATCGGGAAGATCCGCTCCAGGCCCCGCCCGTCGCGGTTGGCCGGGATGAGGTCGGTGGCGAGCTGGGACTCGCGGGCGGTCATCCAGTTCCGGTTGCCCTTGACCGTGTTGATCTCGCCGTTGTGCGCGACGAAGCGGTACGGGTGGGCGAGCGGCCAGCTCGGGAAGGTGTTGGTGGAGAAACGCGAGTGCACCAGGCCGAGCGCGGAGGCGTAGAGCCGGTCCGACAGGTCGGGGAAGAAGGGCTCCAGCTGGCCGGTGGTCAGCATGCCCTTGTAGACGATGGTGCGGGCGGAGAGCGACGGGAAGTACACGCCGGCCTCGCGCTCGGAGCGCTTGCGGACGACGAAGGCGGTCCGGTCCAGCGCGATGCCGCTCGCGCCGTCCGCGGCGAGGAAGACCTGGCGGAAGCGCGGCATGACGCTGCGGGCGGTGGCGCCGAGCAGGTCGGGGGTGACCGGCACGTCGCGCCAGCCGAGGACGGTCAGGCCCTCCTCGGCGGCGATGGCCTCGATGCGGGCGACAGCCTCGACGTCGGCGGCGTCCTCGTCGGGGAGGAAGGCGATGCCGACCGCGTACGAGCCGGCCGCGGGCAGCTCGAAGGAGACCTTGGAGCGCAGGAACGCGTCGGGGATCTGCGTCAGGATGCCGGCGCCGTCACCGGAGTCCGGCTCGGCGCCGGTGGCGCCGCGGTGCTCCAGGTTGCGCAGGACGGTGAGCGCCTGCTCGACGATGGTGTGGTCGGCGATGCCGGTCAGCGTGGCGACGAAACCGACGCCGCAGGCGTCGTGCTCGTTACGCGGGTCGTACAGGCCCTGAGCAGCAGGTCGCGCATCCGGAACGAGCGCGTACGGCGGGCGCGCTGCGCCGGCCTGGGGCTCGTTGGCGGAGTGCATGGATGCAGACAGCATCGGCTCTCCCGTCGTCGTCTTTCAGCAGGTGCGGTGCAGTAGGGACGACGCTGGCCCTGATGCGATTTCGTGCAAGTTACATGATGCCCAAGTTCCCGGGAAGCGGAATATGCCGTCCAGATGCCGGACAGATCCGCAGGTCACGGGCCGGGTGGGAGGACGCGCAACGGTGCGCGTCCAGTCGATTGTGCCCGGCGGTCGGCCGCCTGAAACAGGGGCGAAACGCCCCGGCTACAGAAACCGATCAAGACCGCCTGGGAATCCATCCCCGGAGCGGGCCCGGGGATGCGAATCAGCGGTGCCCGGGCTCGAATGCTGAGACTAGGGCAGGTGGCCCCTCGGGGCCCATGTGTGGAATGTCACGCAGTAGTGAGCATAACCATGCAGGAGTCCGTGTCATCCCACAGTGCCGCCGATCAGCGACCCCAGCAGGTACGTCACCCCGGCCGCCGCCCCGCCCAGCACCAGCTGCCGCAGCCCGCTGAACCACCAGCTGCGCGCCGTCACCCGGGCCACCACGGCCCCGCAGGCGAACAGCCCCGCCACCGCCAGCAGCAGCGCCGGCAGCAGCGAGTCCGCGCCCAGCAGGTACGGCAGCAGCGGCAGCAGCGCGCCCGCCGCGAAGCAGACGAACGAGGACGCCGCGGCCACCACCGGCGAGGGCAGGTCGCCCGGGTCCACGCCCAGCTCCTCGCGGGCGTGGATCTCCAGGGTTTGGTCCGGGTCCTCGGACAGCTGGCGCGCCACCTCGCGGGCCAGCCCCGGCTCCACCCCGCGCGCCACGTAGAGCTGGGTCAGCTCGGCCAGCTCGCCGTGGGGGTTGCGGCTCAGCTCCAGCCGCTCGGCCTCGATCTCGGCCTGCACCAGCTCGCGCTGCGAGGCCACCGAGGTGTACTCGCCCGCCGCCATCGAGCAGGCGCCGGCGGCCAGGCCCGCGAGACCGGTCAGGACGACCGTGCCGCTGGAGGCCGCGCCGCCGACCACGCCGGTCATCAGGGCGAAGTTGGACACCAGCCCGTCCATCGCGCCGAACACCGCCGGCCGCAGCCAGCCGCCGTTCACGTCGCGGTGGTGCCCCTCGGCCGGTATCCGCGGCGGATGCGCCGCGTCGGGTTCCCGTACGGTCGTCACGGTCCTCGGACCTCCCCGGATCCGTCGCGCCGCCCGGCCGCGCGCGACTCTGCGCGGCGTCCGTGGGCGTCGCCCTGCTCCTCTTCCGATTCGAACGTAGTCCGGTCAGCGGGGGCGTTTCCAGCAAAGTAAGGCTGTCCGAACAGCACTCCGGCCGCCCTGCGCCAGGTCGGCGGGAGCGGCCGGAATTCGGTGGAACAGCAGGTCAGGTGAGGTGCTTCGCGTCCTTCTCGGCGGCGTCGGCGGCCTTCCCGTCCGTCTCGCCCTCCGGCGATCCGTCCACGGACCGGGACGGCTCCCCGCTCTTCACGGCCTTCGCCGCCCCCTTCGGGGCGTCGGCCGGCTCCGGGGCCGCGTCCGCCGCGCCGTCCTCGGGGCCGTGCGCCGCCGGGTCGAGGGTGGCCGGGTCCTCCCGGCCGGGGCGCTTCTTGCCGACGATCACGAAGTACGCGACCGCGGCGATGAACAGCAGGACCGCCGTCCAGCCGTTCAGGCGCAGGCCGAGCACGTGGTGCGCGTCGTCGATCCGCAGGTACTCGGTCCAGAACCGGCCCACCGTGTACGCGGCCACGTACACCGCGAACGCCCGGCCGTGGCCCAGGGTGAAGCGGCGGTCCGCCCAGATCACCAGCAGGGCGACGCCGACGCACCAGAGCGACTCGTAGAGGAAGGTCGGGTGGTAGATCCCGGTGACCATCTCACCGCTCGGCAGCGTCTTCTTGATCTCCAGGCCCCACGGCAGGTCGGTCTCCCGCCCGTACAGCTCCTGGTTGAACCAGTTGCCCCAGCGGCCGATGGCCTGGGCGAGCGCGATGCCCGGCGCGATCGCGTCGGCGTACGCGGGCAGCGGCACGCCCCGGCGGCGGGCGCCGATCCAGGCGCCGACCGCGCCCAGCGCGATCGCGCCCCAGATGCCGAGGCCGCCCTCCCAGATCTTGAAGGCGTTCCAGGGGTTCCTGCCCTCGCCGAAGTACAGCTGGTTGTCGGTGATCACGTGGTACAGCCGGCCGCCGACCAGGCCGAACGGCACGGCCCAGACGGCGATGTCACCGACCGTGTGCTTGGCACCGCCCCGGGCGACCCATCGCTTGCTGCCGAGCCAGACGGCGACGACGACACCGAGGATGATGCAGAAGGCATAGGCGCGCAGCGGTACGGGTCCGAGGGGCAGGACCCCGCGCGAGGGGCTGGGAATGAAGGCGATATCCATGGCAGCACCGACGCTACAGGGTCCGGCGCCCGCCCTGGACACCCCGCGGGTCACAGATCCCGAACGACGGACGGCGGACGGCCCCCGGACGCGACGCCGCCGCCCCCTCCGGACGGGGAGGGGACGGCGGGGATCCGACCGGTACGGGCTCAGCCGGCCGTCGGCGTGGCGGTGCCGGCGGGCCTGGTGGTCTGCGCCGGGGAGGTCTGGGCGGGCGAGGTCTGGGCCGGACCGGTGGGCGCCGGGCCGGTGGGCACGGGGGAGGCCGGGGGCGGCGAGGCCTGGGTGCCCGCGGCCGGGGTGCCGAGCGGCTTGCCCTGGTTGGCGGCGTCCACCCACTTCACCAGGTTCTCCGGGGTGATCTCCTCGTTGCCGTTCTTCGGGTAGACCGGCTGCCCGTTGAGCAGCACCGTCGGGGTCGACTTGTAGGGGGACTTGTCGAAGTCCTGCTGGACCGCCGACACCCATCCGCTGTACCGGTTCTCGTTGACGCACGCCTGGAACTCCGGCGTGTCCAGCCCCGGCACCTGCTCGGCCAGCTCGATCAGGGTGGAGTTCTTGCCGTACGCGTCGTCGGTCTCCGCCGGCTGGTTCCGGTAGAGCACGTCGTGGTACGCGCGGAAGTGCCCGGCGTCCTGGGCGCAGGCCAGCGCGTTGGCCCCGAGCTTGGAGCCCTTGCCGCCCACCGCCCGGTCGATGAACGAGACGACGTGGTAGTTGCCGTAGACCTTGCCCTGGTCCTCCAGCTGCGCGATGGTCGTCGCGAACTCCTTCTCGAACTGCGCGCAGGCCGGGCAGCGCGGGTCCTCGTAGATGGTGAGGGTGGACGGCGCTTCGGCCGCGCCGACCGGGATGACCAGGTTCTTGTCGCCGATGGTGCCGGCCGGGTGGGCGGTCGGGGTCTCCGGCTGGGAGCGTTCGTTCTGCACCACCACGCCGGTGACCACGGCGACGGCGATCACCGCCAGCACCACCCCACCGATGATCAGCTTCTTCTTGCGCCGGGCGCGGGCCTCGTCGGCCGCCCGGTCCGCCAGCATCCGCTCGCGGGCGGTGCGCTTGCCTTCTCGGTTCTTCTCGCTCATTGCCTAGGACATCCAGGGTCGGGGGTGGAGTGGGAGTGTGCGGCGGGGTTCAGCTCGCCAGCCAGTTGTCCACGGAGAACTTGGTCCGGGGCCACCGGATCAGCCAGCCGGCGAGCAACAGGAACCCGGTGTCGCGCAGGATCTCCTGCAGGTACTCGGTCTTCGACGCGTCGACCGTCCCGCCGCCGCCGAAGCAGCCGCAGTCGATCGAGATGCCGCGCGCCCAGGCCGAGGCGATCCCGGCGATGAACAGGAGCAGCAGCAGCGCGGAGACGATCGCCACCAGGCGGACGCCGAAGCCGATGACCAGCAGCGCGGCCAGCGCCAGCTCCAGGAACGGCAGCGCGTGGCCGACCGGCTTGACCAGGGACTCGGGCAGGATCTCGTACGCGCGCACCGCCTGGGCGGCCTCCGCCGGGTCGGCGATCTTCGCCAGCCCGGCCCAGCCCCAGACCACGGCGAGGCCGAGCCGCGCCGCCAGGCCGATCCACTCCGTCCACACCGCACCGCTGCCGCGCGAGACCGCCGGACCGGCCGCCATAGAGGTAACCCCCTCGGAAAACACCTTCACCTGCTGATGAACCGCAGGGGATGGGGGACGGTTCCTCCGTATTCAGGAATTAAGCCGAAAGAGTGACGCCTTGGCGGCTTCTGTCCGATTCGGCCCTAATGATTGTTCGGGCCGCAGCCGGGCGGACGCCGCGGCCCGCCGGCACCCACCAGACGGGCCGCCCGGGCCACGGCGTCCGCCCTGGCCGCCCCGGCGCACACGGAGGCCTCCCGCTCGGCCCGTTCCGCCGCGCCCCGCCTGGCCAGCGCGTCCCCCACCACGGTGTGGTCCGCCCCCACCGCGGCACCCAGCACCAGGACGGCCGCGGCGGCCCGCAGCAGGACGGCTCGTTGGACACCCGGCACCGGCACACCCCTTCGTTCCCGCACTCCCCCGAGTACCTCGTTCGTGCACCCGTCCCTCCACTCAACGCCGGTCAATCCCCCTTGATGCGTGAAGGCGTCACTGTTCACCCGTTCGGGTTCCGGCGGGCCGCCGTACGGCGCGCGGGAACGCCGACGGCCCGCCACCCCGGGCGGGGTGACGGGCCGTCGGCGCGGTGCGGACGGGTGGCGGCTACCGCCGGCGGACGCCCTGCGCCAGCTCGCCGGCCAACGCGCGGACCGCCGCCAGCGCGGCCTCCTCGTCACCGGCGGCGTCCAGGATCCGCTGCACGAAGGCCGAACCGACGATGACCCCGTCGGCGAACCCGGCCACCTCGGCGGCCTGGTCGGCCGTCGAGACGCCGAGGCCCACGCAGACCGGCAGCTCGGTGGTGGCCCGGGTGCGGGCGACCAGGTCCTCGGCGAGCTCGCCGACCTGGGCCCGGCTGCCGGTCACGCCCATCACCGCGGCCGCGTACACGAAGCCGGTGCCGGCCGCGGTCACCTCGGCCAGGCGCTTGTCCTTGCTGCTCGGGGCGACCACGAACACGGTGTCCAGGCCGTGCTCCTCCGCCGCCTTGCGCCACTCCTCGGACTCCTCCACCGGAAGGTCCGGCAGGATGCAGCCCACGCCGCCCGCGGCGGCCAGGTCCGCGGCGAAGCGCGCGGTGCCGTAGCGCTCGACCGGGTTCCAGTACGTCATGACCAGCACCCCCGCCGCGGGGTGCGCCTCGGCCACCTCGCGGACGGTGCGCAGCACGTCCTTGATCCGCACGCCGGAGCGCAGCGCGATGTCGTCGGCGGTCTGGATGGTCGGGCCGTCGAGCACCGGGTCGGAGTGCGGCAGGCCGACCTCGACCAGGTCGCAGCCGCCCTCGATCAGCGCGTTGATCGCGCGCACGCCGCCGTCCACGCTGGGGAAGCCGGCCGGCAGGTAGCCGATCAGCGCGGCGCGGTTCTCCGCCCGGGTGCCGGCCAGGATGTCGCTGAGCTTCGAAGCCATCTCACTTACCCCCGTCGGCGTCGTCGCCCGCGCCCTGGTCGTACAGGCCGAAGTACTCGGCCGCGGTGTGCATGTCCTTGTCGCCGCGCCCGGAGAGCGAGACCAGGATGGTGGCCTCCGGTCCGAGCTCGCGGCCCAGCTCCAGGGCGCCGGCGAGCGCGTGGGCGCTCTCGATGGCCGGGATGATGCCCTCGGTGCGGGACAGCAGCCGCAGCGCCTGCATGGCGGCGTCGTCGGTGACCGGACGGTACTCGGCCCGGCCGGTGTCCTTCAGCCAGGCGTGCTCGGGGCCGACGCCGGGGTAGTCGAGGCCGGCCGAGATCGAGTGCGACTCGATGGTCTGGCCGTCCTCGTCCTGGAGGACGTAGGTGCGGGAGCCGTGCAGCACGCCGGGGTCGCCCTTGGTGAGGGTGGCGGCGTGCCGCGGGGTCTCGGCGCCCTCGCCGGCCGCCTCGCAGCCGATCAGGCGCACCCCGGCGTCCGGGATGAACTCGTGGAAGATGCCCATCGCGTTGGAGCCGCCGCCGACGCAGGCGACCACCGCGTCGGGCAGCCGCCCGGTGCGGTCGAGGACCTGCTGGCGGGCCTCCACGCCGATGACCCGGTGGAAGTCGCGGACCATCATCGGGAAGGGGTGCGGGCCGGCCACGGTGCCGAACAGGTAGTGGGTGTCGTCGACGTTGGCGACCCAGTCGCGGAACGCCTCGTTGATGGCGTCCTTGAGGGTGCGGCTGCCGGACTTCACGGCGACCACCTCGGCGCCGAGCATCCGCATCCGGGCGACGTTGAGCGCCTGGCGCTGGGTGTCGACCTCGCCCATGTAGATGGTGCAGTCGAAGCCGAACAGGGCGCAGGCGGTGGCGGTGGCCACGCCGTGCTGGCCGGCGCCGGTCTCGGCGATGATCCGGGTCTTGCCCATCCGCTTGGTGAGCAGCGCCTGGCCCAGCACGTTGTTGATCTTGTGCGAGCCGGTGTGGTTGAGGTCCTCGCGCTTGAGCAGGATCCGCGCGCCGCCCGCCTCGGCGGAGAAGCGGCGGACGTCGGTCAGCGGGCTGGGCCGGCCGGTGTAGTCCTTGAGCAGCGCGTCGAGCTCGGCGACGAACGCCGGGTCGGTCTTGGCCTTCTCGTACTCCTCGGCGACCTGCTCCACGGCGGCGACCAGCGCCTCCGGGATGAATCGGCCGCCGTAGGCGCCGAAGTAGCCACGGGCGTCCGGCACCTCGGCCCCGGGCAGGTAGTCCTTCTCGGACATGGTGAAGTCCTTCTGGGTGATGACGGCAGTTGACGTCGGAACGGCTGTGGTCAGCCGGACGTCCTGCGCCATCGGCGGCCCTGCACCTGGCCCGGTTCGCAGCCGATCACGTACCGCACCCTCCGTCCGAGCACCCGGCGCGCGGGCGCGCGGCAGCCGCGCGGGCGGCAGCCGGGCGCGAGACGGGGGTCGAGGGACATGGTCTTCGGTCAGCCCTTGTGGCGCAGGGCCGGGTGGGCACCGGCCGCGACCAGGTCGGCGACGGCGGCGCGCGGGTCCTTGCCGGTCACCAGCGACTCGCCGACCAGCACCGCGTCGGCGCCGAGGTTGGCGTACTGGATGACGTCCAGCGGGCCGCGGACACCGGACTCGGCGACCTTGACGACACCGTCCGGGATCGCGTGGACGACGTTGCCGAAGGTGTTCCGGTCGACCTCGAGGGTCTTCAGGTTGCGGGCGTTGACCCCGATGATCCGCGCGCCGGCGTCGACCGCGCGGGCGATCTCCTCCTCGTCGTGCACCTCGACCAGCGGGGTGAGGCCGATCGACTCGGCGCGCTCGATCAGCGACACCAGGGCCGGCTGGTCGAGGGCCGCGACGATCAGCAGCGCGAGGTCGGCGCCGTGGGCGCGGGCCTCCCACAGCTGGTAGGCGGTGACGATGAAGTCCTTGCGCAGGACCGGGGTGTCCACCGCCGCACGGACGGCGTCCAGGTCGGCGAGCGAACCGCCGAAGCGGCGCTGCTCGGTCAGCACGCTGATCGCGGCGGCCCCGCCGGCCGCGTAGTCGAGCGCCAGGGCGGCCGGATCGGCGATCGCGGCCAGCGCGCCCTTGGACGGGCTGGAGCGCTTGACCTCGCAGATGACCCGTACCCCGTCGCCCTTGAGGGCGGCGACGCCGTCCTTGGCGTCCGGTGCCTTGGCGGCGAGCTCCTTGAGCTCGTCCAAGGAGACCCGGGCCTGCCGCTCGGCGAGGTCCTCCCGGACCCCGTCGATGATCTCGTCGAGCACACTCACGCGAGCGCCCCCATCATTCTTCTGGCTAGGAGCCGGTCCCCCCGGGGTTCGACGCTGCGATCCGCGGGGCTTCCGGCCTGGCAGTCCGGTCGGGCCGACGGTGGAGGATTCACGCAGACCGGTGACGATGCTGTGCTCCCGCTCCCCCGTTGGCCCTTCGATGGTATCGGCACCGGGGGGCGCGCAGCGCATCCACCCGGCGCGCGTCTCGCGGAACGGACCGTCCGACGGACCGCCCACCGGGCCGCCCACCGGACCGCCCGGGGCCACCGGCGGACGCCCGGGGAGGTCAGAGCAGCGGCGGGGCCAGGGCGGCGCCCACGGGGAGGTTGCGCACCACCGTGAAGACCAGCAGCAGGAGGGCCACCAGGACGGTCTGCCGCAGCCCCAGCACCACCCTCGGCGCCGGCCCGCCGCGCACCGCGGCCCAGAGCCAGCGCGCCCAGAACACCGACAGCACCACGAACAGCAGCACCGCCGGCGCGTTGTCCTGCAGGGCGGTGAAGACGTCGCCGTGGGTGAGCGCGTGCACGCAGCGCAGCCCGCCGCAGCCGGGGCACCACCAGCCGGTGGCCGTCAGGACGGGGCAGTCCGGGTAGTGGCCGGGGGCGTTGGGGTCCACCGTGGCGACGTACGCGCAGGGGGCGGCCACGGCGGCCAGGGCGGCCAGGGGCGGGCCGAGCCGGCGCAGGACGGACGGCCGGGCGGAGGCGGTGGAGACGGCGTTCACGCCCCGCATTCTGCTCCCTGCGGCGGCGTCCGGCGGGAAAACGGGAACGGCGGGCGTTTCGCCCGCCGTTCCGTCCGGCCGTGGGCCGTCCGCGTGAGTGCCCGGATCAGGCCGAGGCGGAGGCCAGGGCGGCCGCACGGTCCTCGGCGGTCTCGACGTACGGGCTGGGCTGCTTGCCCATGCCCGCCATCGACATGGCCTTGCCGACCACGCCGCCGACCACGACGACCACGAGGCCGGCCACCACCAGCGGCACCGACGGGAGGATCATGGCCACGCCCGCGACACAGAAGCCGATGAAGGAGATGGTGACGCCAGTCCAGGCGGCGGGGTTGTGGCCGTGTGCAGCCTTCGACATCTGATCGTGCTCCTTGTTCTCCGGATCCCGGCCGGGCCGGCGGGGGCCAGACGGGTTGACGCGTTCCATTGTGCCGGGCCACACACCGGTACCCCAAAGGGGGTGGTGGTCTCTCCCGTCACACCGCGGCCGGGCCGGTCAGCCCGCCGTCGGGTCCTCGCCGCGGTCCAGCGCCTTCCACAGGTCGGCCGGGGTGTCGGCGGCCCGGGCGGGCGCCTTGCGGGTCGGGGCGTCGTAGCGGCTGCCCATGGTGGGCCAGCTCCGCCCGTACCGGACGGTGAGCAGCCCGGCCGCGGCCAGCAGCACCCCGCCGACCAGGGCCAGCCACGGCCAGAGGGTGTGGCTCACCTCGGTGGCGCGGGTGCCGGACAGCGCCAGCTTGCGGGCCGCCTCGGTGTGCAGCGCCGCGCTGTCCCCGGCACCGACGGCCGACGCGGCGGCGGTCCCGAGGCCGGCCAGCAGGGCCAGCACGCCGACCGCGACCCGGCCGGCGCCGCGCACCGCGAACAGGGCGACCGCCGCGGCCAGCGCCACCAGGGCGAGCCCGCCGGGCAGCTCCGAGATCCGGCTGCCGGTCGCGGACACCTCCAGGGTGGCGCCCTGCGAACCGGCGACCCGCCCCTCGGCCCACACCCGCCCGACGGCGGTCAGCACCAGGACGGCGCCCAGCGCGGTCAGCAGCAGCATCACGCCGAGCGTGCGCCGCCCGCCCCCCGCGGCGGGGGCGGCGGCGGGCACGGCTTCGGTCCGGGGCTGGGGAAGAGCACTCACCCGTCCACTATCCCCGACCCGACGCCGGTCCCCTACGCCGGGTCGGCGGGAAACCCGTCGGTGGACAGCACCAGCGTCCGCTCGCCCAGCGGCAGGAAGAGATCGTTCCCGAACGGAACCCGCTCCGCCTCGCGGTACGCCCCGCCGCGCTGCGGGTGACCGTGCACCGTGCAGACCTCCTCGGCCGGATCGATCACGACGTACAACGGGATCCCGCATTCGGCGTAGGTGCGGACCTTCTTCGCATGACGCTCGTCGTGACCGGACGGCGAGACCACTTCGAGGACCGCCTCCAGGTCGTGCCACTCGAACCGCCCCCGGTCGTTGCGCTCCGCTCCCGGAGCGACGACGGCCAGGTCGGGTGCGTAGCCGAAGAGCGTGGACGGAAAGTCGATCATGACGTCCGAGAGCACCCGGCCGTGGCCGGCGAGCTGCTCCTTGATCTGCGGCGCCGCGCTGAGGACGATCTCCCACCGGCTCTCCCGCCGAGGCGTCATGATGATCTTCCCGTCCGTGATCTCCACCTGATAGCCGCTCGGAAGGTTCGCGCCTTCGAGCGCCTCCCAGGCACTCTCCGTCCTCGTCACGATCATGCCCGCCGTCTCCCGCGCTCTCACACCGTCGGCGTGCGCAGCGTATTCGCCGTGGCGACCGCGCGCAGCACGGCGGCGGCCTTGTTGCGGCACTCGGTGTCCTCGCCGTGCGGGTCGGAGTCGGCGACGACGCCGGCGCCGGCCTGGACGTAGGCGGTGCCGTCGCGCAGCACGGCGGTGCGGATGGCGATGGCGGTGTCGGAGTCGCCGGCGAAGTCCAGGTAGCCGACGCAGCCGCCGTACAGTCCGCGGCGGGTGGGCTCCAGCTCCTCGATGATCCGCATGGCCCGGGGCTTGGGGGCACCGGACAGGGTGCCGGCCGGGAAGCAGGCGGTGAGCACGTCGAAGGCGGTGCGCCCGGGCGCGACCCGGCCGGTGACGGTGGAGACGATGTGCATCACGTGGCTGTACCGCTCGATCTGCATGAAGTCGACGACCTCGACGCTGCCCGGCTCGCAGACCCGGCCGAGGTCGTTGCGGCCGAGGTCGACCAGCATCAGGTGCTCGGCCCGCTCCTTGGGGTCGGCGAGCAGTTCGGCGGCCAGGTCGGCGTCCTCGTGCGGGGTGGCGCCGCGGTGCCGGGTGCCGGCGATCGGGTGCAGCATGGCCTCGCCGTCGGTGACCTTGACCAGCGCCTCGGGGCTGGAGCCGACCACGTCGAAGCCGCCGTCCGCGCTGCCGTCCGGCCCGGGGAAGCGGAACAGGTACATGTACGGGCTGGGGTTGGTGGTGCGCAGCACCCGGTAGACGTCGAGCGCGGAGGCCGGGCAGGGGGCCTCGAAGCGCTGCGAGGGCACCACCTGGAAGGCCTCGCCGGCCCGGATCCGCTCCTTGATCTCCTCGACGGCGGCCCGGTACGGCTCCCCGCCGAACGGCGAGCGCACGTCGCCGGGGGCGGTCGGGGTGAAGGTGGCCAGCCCGGGGTCGACCGGCTTCAGCAGGTCGGCCTCCATCGCGTCGAGGCGGGCCACGGCGTCGGCGTACGCCTCGTCCACCCCGGTGGCCAGGTCGTTGTGGTTGACCGCGTTGGCGATCAGCAGCACCGTGCCGTCGGCGTGGTCGAGCACCGCGAGGTCGGTGGCGAGCAGCATGGTCAGCTCGGGCAGGCGCAGGTCGTCCGGGTTGAGGTCGGGCAGCTTCTCCAGCCGGCGGACGATGTCGTAGCCGAGGTAACCGACCAGGCCGCCGGTCAGCGGCGGCAGGCCGTCGTCGGTGTGCCGGGGGGTGTGCAGCGCGGTGAGGGCGGCGCGCAGCACCTCCAGCGGGTCGCCGCCGGTGGGGATGCCGACCGGCGGGGTGCCGTGCCAGCGGGCCCCGCCGTCGGGGTCGGCGGTCAGCACGGCGGCGCTGCGGACGCCGACGAAGGAGTAGCGCGACCAGCTGCGCCCCTGTTCGGCGGACTCCAGCAGGAAGGTCCCGGGGCGCTCGGCCGCGAGGCCGCGGTAGAGGCCGATGGGGGTGAGACCGTCCGCGAGGAGCCTGCGGGTGACCGGGATGACCCGGGTGTCGACGGCGAGCTTGCGGAAGGCTTCGAGGTCCATGGGGCGCGGCACCGTTCTGGAGTCGTGGGTGGGTGGGGTCAGCCGAGGGGCAGCACGTCGGCGTCGAAGCAGGTGCGCTCGCCCGTGTGGCAGGCGGCGCCGGTCTGGTCGACCTTGACCAGCAGGGTGTCGCCGTCGCAGTCCAGCGCCACCGACCTGACCGCCTGGACGTGCCCGGAGGTGCCGCCCTTGACCCAGTACTCGCGTCGGCTGCGGGACCAGTAGGTGCAGCGGCCGGTGGTGAGGGTGCGGTGCAGCGCCTCGTCGTCCATCCACCCGAGCATCAGCACCTCGCCGGTGTCGTACTGCTGGGCGATGGCGGGGAGCAGGCCGTCGGCGGTCCGCTTGAGCCGGGCGGCGATCGCGGGGTCCAGGGCGGTGGTGCCGGGGGCGGCGGGTGAGGTGGACATGGGGCCATTGTGTCAGGGCGGTCGGAGCCCCCGGCCGCGCCGTCCGGCCCGTGGGCGGCGGCCGGGAGGGCCCCGGGGGCGCGCGGTGGCGGCGGGGGCCGCGCGGCGGTTCGGTCCGGGCCGGGCGGGCCGGGGCGAGTTGTGCCAACCGCCTGCCGGAGCGGCCTCCGTTGGGCCATTCTCGTGAGCATGACCTCCGCCGAGCCGCCGTCCCCGTCCGACGAGGCCCCCGGGGCCGGCCCGGACGCCGTCACCGGCCCCGACGGGGCCGCGGCACCGGACGCCCGCCCCTCGCGCGCCCTGGTGCTCTCCGTCGTGGGCGTGCTCGCCGTCCTGCTCGCCGTGCTGGCCACCGTGCTGCTGTGGCCGGAGGAGAAGCCCGCCGCCCTGCCGCCGCCGGCGCCCACCGCCACGCCGTCCCCGACGCCCACGCCGACCCCCACCCCGACCCGGGAGGTGCCGTACCCGCACTTCGTGGTCGGCGCCTGCTTCGACCACCCGCAGCTGAGCAGGGCGATCACCAAGCCGGAGGCGCGGCCGTGCGAGGGCGAGCACGACGGCGAGTCCTTCGCGGTGCTGCAGCTGCCGGAGGGGCTGACCGGGGACGCCCAGATCGGCCGGGCGATGCGCGAGGGCTGCAAGGAGCCGATGGCCGCCGCGCAGGCCCGCCAGGGCGGCGGCACCTGGTACGGCTACCCGATGGGCCCGGCCATGACCTGGTACCAGCAGGGCTGGCGCGACTACAGCTGCACCCTGACGGCCAGCAACCGCCAGGGCGGCACCAAGCTCACCGGGCACGTCCGCTGAGGCCCTGCGCCCGGATGCCGGAGCCGGCCCTGCGCCCGCTCCCGTGCGGGTACCTGACAGGCCGTACGCTGACCTCATGTCGAACCATGCCCTCGCGGAGCGCCACCGGCTGACCGAACTCCTGCTCGCCGCCGGGCCGGACGCGCCCACCCTGTGCGCCGGATGGACCACCCGGGACCTCGCCGCCCACCTGGTGCTGCGCGAGCGCCGGCCCGACGCCGCGGCCGGCATCCGGATCCAGGGGATGGCCGGCTGGACGGCCCGGGTGCAGTCCGGCTACGCCGAGCGCCCGTACGAGGAGCTGGTGCGGCTGTTCCGGGGCGGCCCGCCCGCGCTGTCGCTGTTCGCGCTGCCCGGCGCCGACGAAGCGGCGAACACCGTGGAGTACTTCGTGCACGCCGAGGACGTCCGCCGGGCCGGGGACGACTGGCGGCCGCAGCCGCTGCCGCCGGGGCGGGCCGAGCGGCTCTGGCGGCGGCTGCCGCTGATCGCGAAGCTGGAGGCGGGCCGCCGCTCGCCGGTCCGGCTGGAGCTGTGTCACCCGGACGGGCGCGCGGTGACCGTCGGCCCGGCCGGCTCGCCGGTCGTCCGGATCACCGGTGAGCCCGGCGAGCTGATCCTCTTCGTGTACGGGCGCGGCGAGCGCACCGAGCTCACCGTCGACGGCCCGCCGGACGCCGTGACCGCGCTGCGCCACGTGCTGCCGCTGCCCTGACCGGGCCCGCTCCTCCTGCGACACCCCGTGCCCCGACGCGCGCACCGGGACGCCCCGAGCTGCGAGGACGCCCGCCCGACCGGCGGTTGTCGGTGGCGGGGGGCACACTCTCAAGTGGCCCTGCCCCCGCCCCCGGCGGGGGCCGCCTGGCCACCCACCGTCGAAGAAGGAGCAACCACCCCATGCCCTCCACCGACTTCTCCCCCGGCGCGCCCTGCTGGATCGACCTCGGCAGCCCGGACCCGGCCGCGGCCGCCGCGTTCTACGGCAAGGTCTTCGGCTGGACCTTCCAGTCGGCCGGCCCCGAGGCCGGCGACTACGGCTTCCTGCAGCTGGACGGCCGGACGGTCGGCGCGATCGGCCGGCTCACCGAGGAGGGCGCCCGGTCCGCCTGGACGACGTACTTCAGCGTGCCCGACGCGGACGCCACCACCAAGGCCACGCTGGAGGGCGGCGGCGCGGTCCGGGTCCAGCCGGACGACGTGTTCGACGCCGGCCGGATGGCCCAGCTCACCGACCCGCAGGGCGCCCGGTTCGCCGTCTGGCAGCCCAACACGGTCACGGGGCTGGACGCCGTCCAGGAGGACGACGCGCTGATCTGGTCCGAGCTGCACACCTCCGACCAGGCGGCGGCGCTCGCCTTCTACGGCGGGCTGTTCGGCTGGCGCTCCGAGGCCATGCCGGCGCCGGGGATGACCTACCACGTGCTGGCCACCGCCGAGGGCGAGGACCTCCGCGAGGCGAGCTTCGGCGGCGTGGCGCCGGTCATGGAGGAGGGCCGGCCGCCCGCCTGGACGCCGTACTTCGCGGCCGCCGACGTGGACGCGGTGGTCGCCAGGGCCCAGGCGGCCGGCGGCACGGTGCTGATGCCCGCGGAGGACCTGCCGGAGGTCGGCCGGATCGCCTGGCTGGCGGACCCGTTCGGCGCGCCGTTCGCGCTGATCAAGGGTGAGCCGCAGGAGTCCTGACGGCACCGGGCCCGTACGCGTCCCCGTACGGGCGGACGCGGACGGGCCCGTACGGCTCAGCGGGCAGGCCCGTGCGGCTCAGCGGACGGGGTGACCTGCCTCGCGCAGCGCGCCCTTGACCTCGCCGATCCGCAGGTCGCCGAAGTGGAAGACGCTGGCCGCGAGCACCGCGTCCGCGCCCGCCTCGACGGCCGGGGCGAAGTCGGCGAGCTTGCCGGCGCCGCCGGAGGCGATCACCGGGACGGAGACGGTCTTGCGGACGGCCCGGATCAGCTCCAGGTCGTAGCCGTCCTTGGTGCCGTCCGCGTCCATCGAGTTGAGCAGGATCTCGCCCGCGCCCAGCTCCGCCGCGCGGCCGGCCCACTCGACGGCGTCCAGGCCGGTGCCCTTGCGCCCGCCGTGCGTGGTGACCTCGAAACCGGAGGCCGTCTCGGTGCCCTCCGGGCAGCGCCGGGCGTCCACCGAGAGGACCAGCACCTGGCGGCCGAAGCGCTTCGCGATCTCGCGGACCAGCTCGGGCCGGGCGATGGCGGCGGTGTTGACGCCGACCTTGTCGGCGCCGGCCCGCAGCAGCTTGTCGACGTCCTCGACGGCGCGGACGCCGCCGCCGACGGTGAGCGGGATGAAGACCTGCTCGGCGGTGCGGCGCACCACGTCGTAGGTGGTCTCGCGGTCGCCGGAGGAGGCGGTGATGTCGAGGAAGGTCAACTCGTCGGCGCCCTCGGCGTCGTAGAGCTTGGCCATCTCGACCGGGTCGCCGGCGTCGCGCAGGTTCTGGAAGTTGACGCCCTTGACCACCCGGCCGGCGTCGACGTCCAGGCAGGGGATGACACGTACTGCGAGGGTCACGGCTGTTTGCCTTCCAGAGCTTCCACGGTGTCTGCGAGCCCGGCGCGGTAGGCGTCGAGCTCGATCTCGACCATCATCCGGGAGTCGATCAGGCCCTCCACCACCACCATGGTGGCGACCGGGCGGGCCGCGGCGAAGAGCGTGCGGTGGGCGCGGCCCACCTCCTCCGCGTCGCGGACATGGGTGATGTACATCCGGGTGCGGACCACGTCGTCCGCCGTCAGACCGTACGCGGCCAGGGCGTTGAGGCCCACGCCGAACGCGGCCAGGGTCTGGTGGTACGGATCGCCCTCGTGCTCGATCCTCCCGTCCACCCAGGCGGTGGAGCCCGCCACGTGGACGTGGTCCCCGGCGGCGACCGCCCGCGAATAGCCGAACTCCTCCTCCCAGGGGGAGAATCCGGCGACCCTGCCGCGTACGATCCGACGTCCGGTCATCCTGAAACCGCCTCCAGGGCCTCTCCGAGGGTGAACTTCTGCTCGTAGAGTGCCTTGCCCACGATGGCGCCCTCGACACCCTCGCCGACGAGGGTGGCGATGGCCCGCAGGTCGTCGAGGGAGGAGACGCCGCCGGAGGCGACGACGGGCCGGTCGGTGGCGGCGCAGACGTCGCGCAGCAGCTGGAGGTTGGGGCCGGTCAGGGTGCCGTCCCGGTTGACGTCGGTGACCACGTAGCGGGCGCAGCCCTCGGAGTCGAGGCGGGCCAGCACGTCGAAGAGCTGGCCGCCGTCGCTGGTCCAGCCGCGGCCTCGCAGGGTGGTGCCGACGACGTCCAGGCCGACGGCGATCCTGTCACCGTGCTCGGCGATGACCTTGGCGACCCACTCGGGGCTCTCCAGGGCGGCGGTGCCGAGGTTGACCCGGGTGCAGCCGGTCGCCAGGGCGGCGGCCAGCGACTCGTCGTCGCGGATGCCGCCGGACAGCTCGACCTTGATGTCGAGGGTGCGGGTGACCTCGCGCACCAGCTCGCGGTTGGAGCCGGTGCCGAACGCGGCGTCGAGGTCGACCAGGTGCAGCCACTCGGCGCCGGCGTTCTGCCAGGCGAGGGCGGCGGCGAGCGGCTCGCCGAAGGAGGTCTCGGTGCCGGAGGCGCCCTTGACCAGCCGGACGGCCTGGCCGTCGCGGACGTCGACGGCGGGGAGGAGTTCGAGGCGACTCATCGAAAACGACTCTCAGACTGTCAGAGGGTGTTGACCCAGTTGGTCAGCAGGGCGGCGCCGGCGTCGCCGGACTTCTCGGGGTGGAACTGGGTGGCCCAGAGCGGGCCGTTCTCGACGGCGGCGACGAACGGCTGACCGTGCGTGGCCCAGGTGACCAGCGGGGCGTTCAGCCGCTCGCTGTGCAGTTCCAGCTCCCAGCGGCGCACCCCGTAGGAGTGCACGAAGTAGAACCGGGTCTGCGGGTCGAGGCCGGCGAACATCCGGCTCCCCTCGGAGACGTCCACGGTGTTCCAGCCCATGTGGGGGACGACCGGGGCGTCCAGCGGCTCGACGGTGCCGGGCCACTCGTCGCAGCCGGCGCTCTCCACGCCGTGCTCGACCCCCTTCTCGAAGAGGATCTGCATGCCGACGCAGATGCCGAGCACCGGGCGGCCCCCGGCGAGCCGGCGGCCGATGATCCAGTCCCCGCGCACGCCCTTGAGCCCGCGCATGCAGGCCTCGAAGGCGCCGACGCCGGGCACCAGCAGCCCGTCCGCGTCCATCGCGGCCTGGTAGTCGGAGGTGACGGTGACGTTCGCCCCGGTGCGCTCCACGGCGCGCTGCGCCGAACGGAGGTTGCCGGAGCCGTAGTCGAGGACGACGACGTTCTTGGTCATGGACGGCTTCCCCTTAGAGGCGCATGAGGCCGGCGGCCAGCAGCATGGCCGAGCTGACGGCGAGCAGCGTGACGACGCTCCGCGGCTTCTTCTGCTTCCAGAAGGAGTACACCCCCGCACCGAGGAAGAGTCCGCAGAAGATCAGTACGTTCGCCATCAGAGCGCGCCCTTGGTCGACGGGAGGATGCCGGCCGCGCGCGGGTCGCGCTCGGAGGCGTAGCGCAGGGCCCGGGCCAGCGCCTTGAACTGGCACTCCACGATGTGGTGCGCGTTGCGCCCGTACGGGACGTGGACGTGCAGCGCGATCTGGGCCTGGGCCACGAAGGACTCCAGGATGTGCCGGGTCATGGTGGTGTCGTAGGCGCCGATCATCGGCGCCATGTTCTCCGGCTCGGTGTGCACCAGGTACGGGCGGCCGGAGAGGTCCACGGTGACCTGGGCGAGCGACTCGTCCAGCGGCACCGTGCAGTTGCCGAAGCGGTAGATGCCGACCTTGTCGCCGAGCGCCTGCTTGAAGGCGGCGCCGAGGGCGAGGGCGGTGTCCTCGATGGTGTGGTGGGTGTCGATGTGCAGGTCGCCGTCGGTCTTCACGGTGAGGTCGAAGAGGCCGTGGCGGCCGAGCTGGTCGAGCATGTGGTCGTAGAACCCGACGCCCGTGGAGATGTCGGTCTTGCCGGTGCCGTCGAGGTCTATCTCGACGAGGACCGCGGTCTCCTTGGTGGTGCGCTCGATGCGTCCGATACGGGACATACGGGGTTACAGCTCCTTGATCACAAGTCGGACGGCGTCCAGGAAGGCGTCGTTCTCGGCGGGGGTGCCGGCGGTGACGCGCAGCCACCCGGGCACACCGTTGTCCCGGACCAGGACGCCGTGGTCGAGGATCGACCGCCAGACGGCGTGGGTGTCGTCGAAGCGGCCGAACTGGACGAAGTTGGCGTCCGAGTCGGTCACCTCCAGGCCCAGCGCCCGCAGCGAGGCGACCAGCCGGTCGCGCTCCACCTTGAGCCGGCCGACGTAGCCGAGCAGGGTGTCGGTGTGCTCCAGGCAGGCCAGCGCGGTCGCCTGGGTGACGGCCGACAGGTGGTACGGCAGCCGGACCAGCTGCACCGCGTCGACCACGGCCGGGTCGGCCGCGAGGTAGCCCAGGCGCAGCCCGGCCGCGCCGAAGGCCTTGGACATGGTGCGGGTGACCACCAGGTTGGGGCGGCCCTCGATCAGCGGCAGCAGCGACTCGCGGTGCGAGAACTCGACGTACGCCTCGTCCACGACCACCAGGCAGGGCCGGGCCGCCTGCGCGGCCTCGTACAGCGCGAGCACGGTGTCGGCGGCGACGGCGGTGCCGGTCGGGTTGTTCGGCGAGCAGACGAAGACCACGTTCGGCCGGTGCTCGGCGATCGCCGCGACGGCCGCGTCGAGGTCGACGGTGAAGTCCTCGTTGCGGGGGCCGGAGATCCAGCCGGTGCCGGTGCCCCGGGAGATCAGCGCGTGCATCGAGTACGAGGGCTCGAAGCCGATCGCGGTGCGGCCGGGCCCGCCGAAGGTCTGCAGCAGCTGCTGGAGCACCTCGTTGGAGCCGTTGGCGGCCCAGACGTTGGCGCGGGTGAGCGGGTGGCCGGTGGTCCGGGTGAGGTAGCCGGCGAGGCCCTCGCGCAGCTCGACCGCGTCGCGGTCCGGGTACCGGTTGAGGCCGCGGGCGGCCTCGGCGACCCGCTCGGCGATCCGGGCGACCAGTTCCTCGGGCAGCGGGTAGGGGTTCTCGTTGGTGTTCAGCTGGACGGGGACGTCCAGCTGCGGGGCCCCGTACGGGGACTGGCCGCGCAGCTCGGCACGGATGGGGAGGTCGTCGATCCTGGTCACGCGCCGGGTACCGTCCAGTCGAATCGGGCCTTGATGGCGTCGCCGTGGCCGGGCAGGTCCTCGGCGTCCGCGAGGTTGACCACGTGCGCGGCGATGCCCGCCAGCGCCTCCCGGTCGTACTCGACGACCTGCACGCCGCGCAGGAAGGTCTGCACGGACAGGCCGGAGGAGTGGCAGGCGCAGCCGCCGGTGGGCAGCACGTGGTTGGAGCCCGCCGCGTAGTCGCCCAGCGAGACCGGGGTGTACCGGCCGATGAAGATCGCGCCGGCGTTGCGCACCCGGGCGGCGACCGCGTGGGCGTCCCGGGTCTGGATCTCCAGGTGCTCGGCGGCGTAGGCGTTGACCACGTCGAGGCCCTGGTCGAGATCGTCGACCAGGATGATCCCGGACTGCCGGCCGCCCAGCGCCTCGGCGACCCGCTCGCTGTGGCGGGTCCGGGCGACCTGGGTCTTCAGCTCGGCCTCGACCGCGTCGGCGAGCGCCGCCGAGTCGGTGACCAGCACCGAGCCGGAGGTCGGGCCGTGCTCGGCCTGGCTGATCAGGTCGGCGGCGACGTCGACCGGGTCGGCGCTGTCGTCGGCGAGGACGGCGATCTCGGTCGGGCCGGCCTCGGAGTCGATGCCGATCCGGCCGGCGAACAGCCGCTTGGCGGCGGCGACGTAGATGTTGCCGGGGCCGGTGACCATGGTCACCGGCTCGCACTCCTCGGTGCCGAGGGCGAACATGGCGACCGCCTGGGCGCCGCCGACCGCGTACACCTCGGTGACGCCGAGCAGCGCGCAGGCCGCCAGGATGGTCGGGTGGACCCGGCCGCCGAAGGCCTTCTGCGGCGGGGAGGTGACCGCGATGCCGGTGACGCCGGCCTCCTGGGCGGGCACCACGTTCATCACCACGGAGGACGGGTAGACGGCCAGGCCGCCCGGCACGTACAGGCCGACGCGGTCCACCGGCACCCAGCGCTGGGTGACCGTGCCGCCGGGCACCACCTGGGTGGTGTGCCCCTCGCGGCGCTGGTCGGCGTGGACGATCCGGGCGCGGCGGATCGACTCCTCCAGCGCGGCGCGCACCTTGGGGTCCAGCCCCTCCAGCGCCTCGGCGATCTGCCCGGCGGGCACCCGGGTGGACTCCAGCCGCACCCCGTCGAAGCGCTCCGTGATCTCGATCAGCGCCTCGACCCCGCGATGGCGTACGTCCTCGGCGATCGGCCGCACCTTCTCCAGGGCGGCTTCCACGTCGAACTCGGCACGGGGCAGCACGGAGCGCGGGTCCTGGTCGGAGCCGCGCAGGTCGATTCGAGAGATCACGCGGTCCAGTGTAAGGAGTGGCCGGAACCGGCGGTCCCGCATTTCAGTCCGTGATACGAAAGGCGAGACGACCATGGTGAGCACGGGGGAGGGCTCGGTGGAGCAGGCGCCGGACGGCTGGACGCGGGCCGAGCAGGGGCTCTGGGAGGCGTTCCGCCACGGCAGGGTGTACGACCTGCGGGCGGGCGGCGCCGGCGGCCAGGAGAGCAACGACAGCGGCGCCAGCCGGCTGTACGGCGGCGAGGACGACCCGTTCGGCCCAGCGGTGTGGGGTCCGGAGCGCACCGTCCGCGCCGAGGTGATCTCCCGGCTGCTGCTGAACGGGCCGGCGGCCGTCCCGGACCGGGTGGCCTCGCTGCGGCTGACCGGGGCCCTGATCACCGGCCCGGTCCAGCTGGCCGGCGGCCGGATCGAGGTCTACGTCGAGCTGCACGGCTGCCGCTTCGAGGAGAAGCTGCTGATGTCCGAGGCGCAGGCCGGCACGCTGCGCCTGGTGACCTGTCTGATCCCGCGGATCGAGGCGTCCCGGCTGGTCACCGAGGGCGATCTGCACCTGGCCCGCTGCCGGGTCGCCCAGGGCGTGCGGCTCACCGACGCCCGGATCGGCACCGACCTGCTGCTCAACCAGGCGGTCCTCGGCGGCGACCGGTTCGGCCGTTCGCTGTCCGCCGACGGGCTGAGCGTCAACCAGGACTTCGAGGCGGACCGGCTGGACTCCACCGGCGAGGTCAGCCTGCGCTCGGCCCGGATCGGCGGCCGGCTCTCGCTGCGCGGCGCCCAGCTGCGCGGCGTCGCGGACAACCGGATCTGCCTGAACGCGGCCCGGGTCACCGTCGGCCACACGCTGTACCTGAGCGGCTCGGCCGACGGCGGCTGGTTCGGCTCGGGCAATTACTACGGCTCCAACTACGGCCAGACCGCCCCGCCCGGCACGCCCAGCACCCCGTTCCGCGCGTACGGGCAGGTCCGGCTCTCCGACGGCCGCTTCGACAACGCCTGCCTGATCACCGGCGCCGAGTTCCACCTGGAGGCCGGCGAGGAGCTCTCGCTGCGCCGCATCCAGACCCCCGAGCTGCGCTTCACCTGCCCGGCCCCGCCCACCGGCACCGTCTCGCTCTCCCGCGCCCGGGTCGGCAACCTGGTCGACGCCCCCGACAGCTGGCCGCGCGGCAAGCACGTGCGGCTCACCGGCTTCACCTACGAGAACCTCCGCCCGGCCGCCCCGTTCTCGATACGCCAGCGGATCGCCTGGCTGGAGGGCTCCGCGGTCGACTTCCAGCCCGAGTCGTACGAGCAGCTGGCCGCCGCCCTGCGCCGCGACGGCGCCGACGACGACGCCCGCGAGGTGCTGTACGCCAAGCAGCGCCGCCGCCACCAGGCCCTGCCGGCGCCCGCCCGGATCTGGGGCCGGCTCCAGGACGTCACCGTCGGCTACGGCTTCCGCCCCGGCCGCGCCGCCCTCTGGCTGCTGCTCGCCTGGGCGCTCGGCAGCCTCTACTTCGCGCAGCACCCGCCGGAGCCGCTCAAGGCCGACGAGAAGCCGCACTGGAACCCGGTGATCTACGCGCTCGGGCAGCTGCTGCCGGTGGTCGACCTCGGCCAGAAGGGGTGGAACCCCGGCGGCACCGCCCAGTGGGTCGCCACCTCGCTGGTCCTGGTCGGCTGGATCCTCGCCACCACCGTCGCGGCGGGCGCCACCCGGCTGCTGCAACGCGGGTGATCCCGGACACCCCGGCCCGACGGGAACAACCCCGGCGCGGACGGACCCCTCGGGCAACTACGCTGTGCGCCGTGACAGAACGGCTGCCGCTCTTCCCGCTGAACACGGTGCTCTACCCGGGCCTGGTGCTGCCCCTGAACGTCTTCGAGGAGCGCTACCGCCGTCTGGTCGCCGACCTGCTCGCCCTCCCCGAGGACCGGCCCCGCCGCTTCGGCGTGCTCGCCATCAAGGACGGCCGCGAGGTCGCGCCGGTCCGGGAGGCCGACGGCCCCGCCGGGCCGCTGGACGGGCTGGGCACCGCCGACGGCGACCCGCTGGACGCGCTGTTCCACGTCGGGTGCGTCGCCGACCTCACCTCCGTCCAGCCGCAGCCGGACGGCCGCTACGAGCTGCTGGTCACCGGCACCACCCGGTTCCGGCTGCGCTCGGTGGACACCGGCGGGCCGTACCTCACCGGCGACATCGAGCCGATCGAGGAGCGCTCCGGCGAGGGCGCGGGCGCGCTGGCCGCCGGCGTGGAGCGGGCCTTCCGCGCGTACCAGCAGAGGCTCGCCGGGGCCCGCGAGGCCAGCACCGTGGGCCGCCAGGAGCTGCCGGACGACCCGCAGGTGCTCTCCTACCTGGTCGCCGCCGCCTCGGTCCTCGAAACCCCGGTCAAGCAGCAGCTGCTCGCCTGCCCGGACACCGCCCAGCGGCTCACCACCGAGCTCGAACTGCTGCGCCGCGAGACCGCCGTGCTGTCCTGGCTGCCGTCGCTGCCCGCGGTGGAGCTGACCCGCCAGTCCTTCAGCCCGAACTGACCCGACCACCAGCCGCCGGAGCCGCCCACATGGCCAGGAAGACCAAGAAGGGCGGCCAGGGCACGCCCGCCACCGTCGCCCTGGAGACCGCCGCCGTCCCCTTCACCGTGCACGCCTACGACCACGACCCGGCCGCCGCCTCCTACGGCGGCGAGGCCGCCGAGGCGCTGGGCGTCACCCCCGAGCGGGTCTTCAAGACGCTGGTCGCGGACGTCGACGGCGTGCTGACCGTCGGCGTCGTCCCGGTCGCCGGGCAGCTGGACCTCAAGGCGCTGGCCGCCGCCGTCGGCGGCAAGCGCGCCGCGATGGCCGACCCGGCCGCCGCCGAACGCAGCAGCGGCTACGTGCGCGGCGGCATCTCCCCGCTCGGCCAGCGCCGCCCGCTGCGCACCGTGGTGGACGACAGCGCCCTGGGCCACCCGACCGTCTACGTCTCGGCCGGCCGCCGCGGCCTGGAGGTCGAGCTCGCCCCGGCCGACCTGGTCACCCTCACCGGCGCGGTCACCGCCCCGATCGGCCGCTGAGGCGGGTCGCCGGGGCAGGTCGCGCTCGGGCAGGTCGCTAGGGCCTTTCGTGGCCCTGCGGGGGCGCGTCCTGCGGGGCGGGGCCGGACTGCTGGGCCTGGCCGCTCTGCGGCGCCTGCGCCTGCCACGGCTCGGCGTGCTCGCGCGCCGGGTCCGGGCCGGCCCAGTACGGCGGCAGGTCCTCCTCGCGCTTGCCGAAGGCCGCCGAGAGGGCCAGCAGCAGCACCATCGCGGCCATCGGCCAGACCAGCAGGGCCGCCTGCGCGCCCAGCCGCAGGTCCGCGTCGAAGTGCCCGCCGTCGCCGGCCCGGGAGGCCTGGGCCAGCAGATTCGCGTCCGGGCCGAGCCGTACGCCCAGCCAGCAGGCGCCCAGCGAGCCGAGCAGCCCGCCGACCGCCAGCCCGACGGCGACCGCGATGCCGCCGCCGCGCGAGCGGGTCAGCAGGAAGGCGCCGAGCGCGGTCAGCAGGCCCATGCCGAGGCCCAGCAGCGCGAAGACGGAGTCCGCGCCGGCCCGCTGCTCACCCTCCGGGTCGCCGTACAGCACCCGCCTGCCGTCCACCACCAGCGGCACCTTGGGCGCCAGCCAGGCCCAGAGCGCGGCCATCACCAGGCCGAGCACCAGGCAGACCAGCACCGTCGCCGCCCCGATCCGCAGCTCCTGCGCCGTCTGCCGGCGCGGCTTGGCCGACGGCACCGGGAGCCGGTCGACCGGGTGGGGAACGGCGGCCCGCAGCTCGTCCCCGGCCACCGGGCCGGGCGAGGAGTGGGGATCCGGAGGTGTGTTCGGTACGGTCACCCGGCCATCGTTTCACGTCCGGGGGTGTCAGCGGGTGGTCGCCCGCCGGTAGGCCCAGGTGGCCACGGCGAGGGAGACCACGCCGACGCCCGCGCAGACCGCCAGGTCCCCCGCGACCAGCGCCCAGTCGGGGTCGGCGGTGAAGGTCCGGGCGAAGGCCTCCACGCCGTACGTGGAGGGCAGCAGGTCGCGCAGCCGCAGCACCGGCCAGGGCAGGTGCTCCACCGGCAGCACGCCCAGGAGCAGCGCCGCCGACATGCCGAGCTGGCCCAGCATGGTGGCGATCTCCTGCCGGGGCGCGAGCAGCCCGCAGGCCGCGCCGAGCCCGGACAGCGCCGCCCCGGCCAGCGGCACCACGGCCAGCAGCACCCACAGGTGCCCCAGCGGCAGGCCGAACATCACCGCCCCGGCGACCGCGGTCACCAGCGCGCCCGGCAGGGTGAACGAGGCGTACGCGGCGGCCGCCCCGAGCACCACCGAGGCCGCCGGCACCGGCAGCGTCGCGTAGTGGTCGAGCCCGCCGGTGGCCCGCAGCCGGCCGAAGTACTGGGCGAGCAGGTTCAGCGCGACGAAGGCCACCACCAGCACGCTGGAGCCGGCGACCACCGAGTGGGCGGCTGCGGTCTCCCCCGGCTCCACCACGCCCCGCATCATCACCAGGATGCCCAGCGACTGGAAGGTCGCCACGAACAGCAGCGGGATCCGGGCCACCCGGGCCCGGGCCAGCTGGGCCCGGTAGACGGCGGCCAGGGCGGGCAGCAGCCGCGCGGCGGGTGCCAGCGGTGTGGGGCCGGCCACCGTCGCGGCCGCCCGGGGTCGTACAGACAGCAGCGTCACTTCGCCAGTCCTCCGTGGCGGCCGCCCAGCTTGAGGTAGGCGTCCTCAAGACTCGGGGTGGCCAGGGTGAAGTCGTCCAGGGCGGCGAAGGCCGGGCCGCTGGTGACGGCGGCGACCAGCTCGCGGGCCTCCTCGGGGCTGGTGCGCACGGTCCAGCGGCGGCCGGTGCGCTCGGCGCGTTCGGCCAGCTCGGCGACGGCGGGCACCTCGACCGGGGCCTCGGTGCGCCACACCAGGTCGAGCCGGACGTCCCCGTCGACGAGGGCCTTGAGCCCGCCGGGCGTGTCGCAGGCGATCACCCGGCCCTCGTCCACCACGGCGACCCGGTCCAGCACCGTCTCCGCCTCGATCACGTTGTGGGTGACCAGCAGCACCGTGGTGCCCCGCTCGCGGCGGCGCCGGTCGACGGCGGACCACACGGCCCGCCGGGCCACCGGGTCCATGCCGGTGGTGGGCTCGTCGAGGACGAGCAGCGGCCGCTCCCCCACCAGCGCGGCGGCGAAGCAGGCGAGCCGGCGCTGGCCGCCGGAGAGCTTGGCCAGCGGGCGGCGGGCGAGCGGTTCCAGACCGAGCTCGGTCAGCACCTCGGCGGTCTCGGCCCGGGCCTGCGCACGGCCGAGGCCGCGCAGCCGTCCGGTGGTCTCGGCGGCGAGGGCGACGGTCAGCTCGTCCAGGGCGGTGGACTCCTGGCCGAGGTAACCGAGCAGCCGGGCGGCCCGCTCGGGGTGGCGGACCACGTCGTGGCCGAGCAGGTCGATGGAGCCGGAGTCGGGCCGCGACAGTCCGGTCAGCTGGCGGACCAGGGTGGACTTGCCGGCGCCGTTGGGGCCGAGCAGCCCGAAGATCTCACCCTGCCGGACGGTCAGGCTGACGCCGTCGTTGGCCCTGATCTCGGTGGCGGCGGCGCCGCGCCCGGAGCGGTACGTCTTGACCAGGTCGCGTACGGCACAGCACGGCGAGGTCTCCTGGGGTGCCCGCCCGGCGGTCTCGCTCACGTCCGAAGACTCTACGCGGTGGAACGGCGGAACCGGACAAGGGGGCCCGTTCCCCGACAGGCGCCACCGGCCCGCAAGGGCGACCGGGCGACCAGGGGACCAGGGCGACCAGGGCGACCAGGGCGGCTAGTCGTCGACCACCAGGTCGCCGCCGGGCACCCTCGCGGCCAGCTCCTTCCAGAAGCCCGCCCGGATCGCGTACCGGTCGTGCTCGTCGATCTGATCGTCCTTGTGCGCGAGCAGGCCGAACCGGGCGGCGTAGCGCAGCAGCTCGCCGTCGACCCGGTGCGGGATGCGCGGGTAGTCGGGCCAGAGCACGATGAGCCGCTCGGCGTCGCCCAGCCGCTCGGTCCAGCGGCGGGCGAACACCTGGCCGACCTCGTGGGCGTCCCCGCCGACGCTGGTGATGTCCTCCTCGCGGTCCGCCCAGCGCTGCTCGGCGGTGGTGAGCTGGGCGAGGGTGGGCAGGCCGTCGCCGGCGCCGCCGCCGTCCGGGGCCGGGCGGTCCACCCAGCCGCGGTCGGAGGACCAGCGCAGCACCGGGCCGCCGTTGGCCGCCGTGACCGGGTGGACGGCGGCGGTGCGCCCGGCCAGGTCCTTGGGGGTGGGGACGACCTTGAGCGCGGCGGCCGGCTGGGGCCGGACGGCGGGTCCGGGGACGGTGGCGGTGGCGACGGCGGGGGGCGGGGGGCCCCCGGGCGCGACGCCCGAGGGCGGG
>NZ_JBSGFD010000048.1:0-49184 GCF_053603215.1 Kitasatospora sp. NPDC004240
CGCGGGGCCGGGTGGAGACCTCTCCACCCGGCCCCGCGGCCGTCGCACGTTCCCGTATCCGTACGCCCTCAGCGCACCCGGGTCGAGAACAGCCGGGCCGACCAGTACACCGAGGCCACCGTCATCAGCGCGACCACCAGCAGGCCCTGCCAGACCACGCTGTCGCCGACGTTCCCGGAGAACAGCGCCCGCATGCCCTCCACGGCCCAGTAGAAGGGGTTCCACTTCGCCATGGTCTGCAGCCACATCGGCGCCAGCGCCAGCGGCAGCAGCACCCCGGAGAGCAGTGCGATGGGCTGGGCGATGGTGTTCACCACCGGGGCCATCGCCTCGTCGGCGGGCAGCAGCAGCGCGATGCCGTAGGAGATCGCCGAGGTCATCAGCGCCAGCAGGCCGAGCAGCAGGTAGGCCAGCAGCAGGTCCACCGGGCCGACCCGCAGGCCGAACGGCAGCGCGATCAGGGTGATGATGACGGCCTGCACCAGCAGCGCCACGGTCTCCCGCAGCGCCCGGCCGAGCAGCAGCGCCAGCCGGCTCACCGGGGTGACCCGGGAGCGCTCGATGATGCCGGCCTTCAGCTCGCCGAGCAGGCTGAAGCCGGTGTAGAGCCCGCCGAAGATGCACAGCACCGCCAACAGGCCCGGTACGTAGATCTGGTAGGCCTCGGCGTAGCTGGTGGCGCCCATCGGCGCCAGCACCTTCTTGAGCAGCGGGGCGAACAGCAGCAGGTAGAACACCGGCTGGATCACCCCGACGGCGATCCAGATCGGTGTGCGCCACATCAGCAGCACCTGCCGCTGGAAGACCAGCCAGGTGTCGCGGGCCAGCTTCATGATGCGCCTCGTTCCGGGTCAGGACTGGTCGATGGAGCGGCCGGTACGGGCCAGGAACACGTCGTCCAGGCTGGGCCGTTGGAGCTGGACGGTGCCGGGCACCACGCCCGCGCCGTCCAGGGCCTTCAGCAGCCGCGGAATGGCCGCGGCGCCGTCGTCCAGGTACAGCCGCAGGCCGTCCTCGCCGCGCACCTCCAGCCGGTGCAGGTAGGGCTGCCCGCGCAGCGCCCCGGCGGCCCGGTCGCTCTCGCCGGACGCCAGGCCCAGCAGGACGACGTCGCCGGAGATCTCGCGTTTGAGGGTCTCCGGGGTGCCCTCGGCCACCACCTGGCCGTGGTCGACGATCGCCACACGGTCGCAGAGGGCGTCGGCCTCCTCCAGGTAGTGGGTGGTCACCACGACGGTCATGCCCTCGGTGCGCAGCCGCCGGATCTCGGCCCAGACCTGGCCCCGGCTGGCCGGGTCGAGGCCCACCGTGGGCTCGTCCAGGAAGAGCACCCGGGGGGAGTGGATGACGCCCAGGGCGATGTCCACCCGGCGGCGCTGGCCGCCCGAGTAGGTGCGGCAGTGCCGGTCGGCGAACTCCTCCAGGTCGAAGGCCTTGACGGCGTCCTCGGCGCGTTGCCGCGCCTCGGTCCGGCCGGTGCCGTGCATCCGGGCCTGGAGGACGAGTTCCTCGCGTGCGGTGACGGCGTCGGTGGTGCCGCCGCCCTGGGCGACGTAGCCGATCCGGCGGCGGACCTCGGCCGGGTCGGCGAACAGGTCGGCGCCGGCGATCCGGGCCTCACCGCCGTCCGGGCGGATCAGGGTGGCGAGCATGCGCAACGTGGTGGTCTTGCCCGCGCCGTTGGGCCCGAGGAAGCCGAAGATCTCACCGGCGGCCACGTCGAGGTCGATGCCGCGGACGGCGTCGACGGCGGGTTGGCCGCGTTTCCTGGAGGGGTAGGACTTGCGCAGTCCCTTGGTCTCGATCAACCAGAACTCCCGTGCGGGGATGGGTTGCCGGGGCACCTGGGAAGTGGTGCTGCGCGCCCACACTAGAGTCTCCGGCACCTCGGAAACAATGGCCTAGACCAATGGATTCGATCGTTCCGCCCGGCCGCCGACCAGCCGCTCCAGCCGGTCAACGGCCGTCACCGCCCCTCCGCCGGCCAGCAGTTCGCGCCCGAGCCGTCCCGCCGCCGCCCGGGGTCCGGGCTCGTCCAGCACCTCGCGCAGCCGCCGCGCCAGCTCCTCCGGACCGGTCCGTGCGAACGGCACCCGCAGACCCGCGCCGTACGCGGCCAACCGGGCCGCCACGAAGGGCTGGTCGTGCCGGATCGGCGCCACCACCAGCGGGACGCCGTGCGCCAGCGACTCGCCGACGGTGTTCATCCCGCCGTGGCAGAGCACCGCGTCCACCGCGCCGCGGGCCAGCAGCTCCAGCACCGGCGCCCGATCCACCGTCAGCACCCCTGCGGGCGGCCGGTCGGGCAGGGCGGAGGCGGGCGCGGCGAGCACCGCCCGGACGTCCGGACCGCACAGCTCCACGGCCCGCAGCGCCCGGGCGTGGAAGTCCGCGCCCAGCTCGCCGGCCAGCGTGCCCATGGTGATCAGCACCGTTCGCGGCCCGGGGGGCAGCCGCTCCCAGGGGAAGTCCGGGTCGGCCGGGCGTTCGGCCAGCACCGGCCCCAGCAGGGCGCAGTTCCCCGGGAGTTCGCCCTCCGCCAGCAGGGCCCGGCCGGTGGTGGCCAGCACCAGGTGCGGCGAGAACCGCGGATCGGTGTACTGGGCGGCGGACAGCCCGGCGCGCTGCCAGAGCCCGGCGAGCAGCCCCGCCGTCCACGCCTCGACCTGCGGCAGGTGCCGGTAGGGGCGGCCCAGTTCCATCGCCCCGGGCGCCAGCGTCACCCACGGCAGCCCGTGCCGGTGGGCGGCCACCGCGCCCGCCGGGGTGTGCTGGTCGACCAGCAGCACGTCCGGCCGGAACTCTCGCACCACCGCGTCCAGCGGCTTCGCGGTGAACCGCGCGTACGGGACGACGAAGCCCTCCCAGAGCGAGCGCAGCGCGGCCAGGCCGTGCCCGCCCTGCGCCCGGAACGCCCGGGTGCCGGTGCCGAAGACCGTGGCGTCGGGGCCGAGCAGCGGGCGCAGCACCGACTCGGTGCCGGTCCAGGCCACCTCGTGGCCGCGCGCGGCGAGCTCCTTCGCGATCCCGACCACCGGGTTGACGTGCCCGGTCAGCGGGGGCACCACCAGCAGGAAGCGGCTCATCGGCGCACCAGCCCGATCAGGTCGCCGACGGTCAGCGCGGCGAGTTCGTCCAGGTCGAGGCCGGCCCGCAGGGCGGCCAGGTCGGTGCCGTGCCGCTCGCGCAACAGCTGCGCGAGCAGCGAGATCTCGTACTCGTCCAGCATCAGGTCGGCGTCCAGCCGGGCCCCGGGGGTGAGCGCGGCGGCCCAGCCGGGCGGTGCCCCGGCGGCCTCGGCCAGCAGGTCGGGCAGGCCGGCCGGCAGGTCCGGGACGCCGGTCGCGGGGGGTCGGACGGGCGGGGCTTCGACGGGCAGGGCGATGCGATCGGTGATGTTCATGAGGGGCTCCACCTGCTCGACGGCACGGGGGCGGGAGAGTCTCCCGTAGGCCGGCGATCACTTGTGCGACCCACGGGGCGTGGGAATACTAGCCCGCGTGACCGCACTGGAGGCAGTGGCCGTCCACCTTCCCCATCACCTCGCGACGATCGAGGACGTGGGCGAGCGGATCGGCCTGACCCCACGTCAACTCAGACTCTTCCGCCGCTTCCACGGCCTGGACCGGGTGCGCCTGGACCCGGACGGGACGCTCCTCGACCTGCTCGACCACGCCGTCCGGGCCCTGCCCGAGCTGCGCGGACGCGAGCACCGGATCCGCTACGTGCTGCACGCCCGCAGCATGCCGGTGGCCGTGCCCTACCCGCTCAACCCCCTGCACGAGCTGCTGGAACGGCACGGCCTGGCACACGCCCAGGCCTTCACCGTCACCCAGCAGGCCTGCGCGGCCGGTCTGCTGGCGGTCGACCTGGCCGGCCGGCTGCTCGCCGACGACGGCGACCCCGGGGCGCTGGCCCTGGTGGTCGCGGGGGAGAAGACCTTCACCAAGGACGCCCAGGTCGTCCCGGAGACCGGGATCTTCGGGGAGGCCTCGGCGGCCTGCCTGGTGAGCGCCGACGGCCCGCGCGACCGGGTGCTCTCCTACGCGGTGCGCCAGCGCCCGGAGTTCGACGGCCGGCTGGCCGTCGACCCGGAGCTCCTGGCGCGCTACCAGAAGGAGTACCCGACGGTCATGGTGGAGACCGTCCAGGCCGCCCTCGACCAGGCAGGTCTGGACCTCTCGGACATCGCGCTGATCCTTCCGCACAACGTCAACCAGGCTTCCTGGCGGATGATCTGTCGCCGGATCGGCTATCCGGTCGACCAGGTGGTGCTGGACAACGTGCCCTCCGTCGGGCACAGTTTCGCAGCAGACGCCTTCATCAATCTCCACACGTCCATCACAAGGGGATTACTGCGGCCCGGCGACCACTACCTGATCGCTGCCGCGGGCATCGGCGCCACTTTCTCCGCCATGGCCGTCCAGCACTGACGCAGCGTCAGGGATGGGCCGCGGCGCACCACATCCACTGTCACACGTACGCACGACGGGACGGTTCACCCATGCCAGACCCCGCACCCGCCACCACCGTCACCGCGCCGGACGCCGGGACCGACCCCGAACTGCGCGACCGGATCCTGCGCGGCATCGAGGAACTGCTGCCCCGCGTCCTCAAGCGCGACCTGCCCGAGATCCCCGAGAACGCCTGCCTCTTCGACGACCTCGGCCTCACCTCCGCCGGCACCATCGAGCTGATCCTGGAGGTCGAGGAGTCGCTGGACATCCAGGTCGACGTCGAGCACATCGCCGAGGACGACCTGCGCTCGGTCGCCAGCCTGGCCGACTACGTGGCCGGGCACCTGATCGACGAGGACTGACCCGATGCCCCCCGCCGCCGGGGCCCGCGGCCTGAGCGTCACCCGGGCGTTCGCCGCGGACTTCGAGGGGCACTCGGAGACCTCGCTCGACCCCGACCTGCGGGTGTTCACCGGCGACCTCGCCCGCCCGTACGGGCTGGAGCCGCGTGAGGACCTGCTGCGCGAGGGCGTCGGCCACGCGTACGGCGAGATGGGCCGGGACCTGCTGCAACAGGCCCTGGCCGACGGCCCGCCGGTCGACCTGCTGATCCTCGCCTTCTCCTCCCCGGACGTGCGGCCCGGCGCACCCGCCGCGCTGTACCTCAGCCGGCACTGCCCGGGCACGCCGACCGCCTTCGCGGTCTGCGACCAGGGCAGCGCGGCCGCCTTCACCGCCCTGCGGCTCGCCGCCGTCCACCACCGCACCGGCGGCTGCCGGCGGGCCGCGGTGGTCCTCGCCGAACAGAGCGCCCTGCACCACCGGCCCGCCGAACCGGTCGAACTGCCCGAGCGGCACCGCGCGGTCCTGCTGCTCTGCGAGGAGTCCGCGGGGGAGGGGATCGCCGTACGGCAGAGCGCGCGGGTGGACGGCGAAGGGGCCCGCGCGGCCGTCCGCGAGGAGCACCGGGCCCTGGGCCCGGACGCCGAACTGCTGCTCGCCGCCGGCCTGTCCGGCGAGGACGGTGTCCTTGAGGGCGGTGCCCCCGAGGGCGGGCCGGTCACCGCGGCCGCCCCCGGGCAGCCGTTCACCGGCCTGTGGACGCTGCTCGCCGAACGGCTGCCCGCCCGTACGGCGGACGCCGGACCGCTGCTGCTCGCCGACCACGACCACCGGCTCGGGCGGCTCAGCACCCTCACCCTGCCATGACCGAGCCCCTGCCATGACCGAGCCCCTTCCCCTCACGCCCCCGAGACCCCCGAGACCCCCGAGACCCCCGAGACCCCCGACGCCACTGACGCCACTGACGCCCGCACGCCCCTCCGACCCCGACCTCCCGGCCGACGCCGGCTCCGACCCGGTCGACCTCTGGATCATCCCCACCGACCAGCCCACCGCCGTCGTCCACCGGCTGCGCCGGCTGCTCGACCCGGACGAACGCGCCCGCGCCGAGGCCGGCCACGACCCCGTCCACCGTGACCGCTTCACCGTGGTCCGGGGCGTCGTCCGGCTGCTCGCCGCGGACCGCCTCGGCATCCACCCCGCCCGGCTCGCCTGGCGGTACGGCCCGCACGGCAAGCCCGAACCCGTCCCCGGCGGCGACCGGATCCGGCTCAGCTGGTCCGCCTCCGGAGCGCTCGCCGTGCTGGCCGTCACCGAGGGCCGGCCGGTCGGCGCGGACGTCGAGGAGACCGGCGATCCCGGGGTCGGCGAACGCATCGCCCGCCGCCACTTCCCGGCCCCGGACGCCGCGCTCGTCACGGCCGCCCCGACCCCCGCCGAGGCCGCCGACCGCTTCACCCGCCTCTGGTGCCGCCGCGAGGCCTGCGTCAAGGCCTACGGCGGCCGGCTGGCCCAGGGCCTCGGCCTCGCCCTGGCCGGACCCTCGCCCCTGCGGCTGGCCGACCCCGGCCCGCTCGGCCCGGGCCCGCTGCGGGTGCGCGACGTGACCGTCCCCGGCCGGCACCACGCGGCGGTCGCGGCCCTCGGCGACCGCCCCTTCGAGGTCCGCACCCATCACTGGACCGCACGAACTTCCCCTGGAGCTCACCATGATGACGGCCCGTCCGCTGGAAGTACCGCAGGGTGAGGCCACCCCGATCCCCGCCGGGGCCCCCGGTGTGGTGATCCATCCGGCGCCGTACGAGGCGGTGATCGACCTGCTCCGGCAGGGCGTCGCGGCGCTCGCCGCGGACCGGCCCGTCCCGGTGCTGGCCGTTCCGCCGGTGGTGCCCCGCGCGCTGGTCGAACGGGCCGGCTACGTCCGCGCCTTCCCCCAACTGCTCGGCACCGTGCACAGTTTCACCGGCACCCCGGCCGAGTGGCGGGCCCACGCCCCGCACGCCGTGGAGGGCGGCGCCTGGGACTCGGCCCAGCGGCCCGGCGACCTGGTGCTGCTGCCCGCCGCCTGCTACCCGCTCTACCCGTCCCTGGCCGGGCGCGAGCTCGCGCAGCCCGTCCACCTCGCCGTCGAGGGCCGCTGCTTCCGCCAGGAGGCCAGCGCCGAACCCGGCCGGCTGCGCAGCTTCCGGATGTCCGAGCACGTCACCGCCGGCACCGAGGAGCACTGCGTCCGCTGGCGCGCCGGCTGGCTGGAGCGGATGACCGGCTGGCTGGAGCGGATCGGCCTGAGACCGCGGACCGAGATCGCCGACGACCCCTTCTTCGGCCCGTCCCGCCGGCTCTACCGGGCCGCCCAGCGCGTCCAGGAGCTCAAGTACGAACTCAAGGTGCCGGTCGCGGACGGCGTCGTCCAGGCCGTCGCCTCCGCCAACCTCCACAAGGAGCACTTCGGCGAGGCCTTCGGCTTCACCGCCGACGGCGCGCCGGGCCACACCTCCTGCGCCGCCTTCGGCCTGGACCGCATCGCCCTGGCCCTGCTGCACACCCACGGCAGCCGCCCGGAGCTCTGGCCGGACGAGGTCACCACCTCGATCCTGAACGGCAATTGACGAATCGTCACCGATAGGACCGGCAAGACCACCGGACAGCGGAAGGCGCCCACCACGTGACCCAGACCCGGCGGATCACCGTCCGCTACCACGGCCCCGGCAGCGGAACGGGCCCGCTCACCCTCGGCCAGGACAACATGATCCGCTGCATCCTCCGGGACCTGCCCGAGCAGATCAACCGGGACATGGTCTGGCCGGTCCCGGACGGCACCGGCCTCACCGCCGCCCTCGACGCGCTGCGCGCCCTCGCCGAACGCCACGAGTCCCTGCGCACGGTCTTCCCGCCCGGCCCCGACGGCTTCCCCGGCCACCAGGAGCTGCGCGCCGAGGGCGAGTTCACCGTCGAGGTGATCTCCGCCGACCACCTGGACGACGCCGGCCTCGACGGTCTCGCCGAGGAGCTCGGGCGCGCCGGGAACACCCTCGGCTTCGACCTCGCCGCCGACTTCCCGCTCCGCCTCACCCTGCTCACCCGGGGCGAGCACGTGGTGCGGCTGGTGGTCGTGGTCTGCCACAGCGGGGCCGACGGCGCCGCCTGCGTCCTGCTCCTCCAGGACTGGCTGGCGCTCGCCGCCGGCAAGGAGCTGCCGCCCGTCACCGGCCGCACCCCGCTGCAGATCGCCGCCGCCGAGGCCACCGACCTGGGCCGCCGCAAGGCGACCGCCTCGCTGCGGCACTGGGAGCGGATCCTGCGCACCCACCCGCAGGCGGTGTTCGCCGAGGACCGGCTCACCGGCCCGCCGGACCTGATGTGCGCCCATGTGCTGCGCTCGCCGTCCGGCGCCGCCGACCTCGCCGCGGCCTCGGCGCGCACCGGCGCCAGCCCGTCCGTCGTGCTGCTCGCGGCCTTCGCCGCGCTGGTCGCCCACCGCGCCGACCGGTCCGAGCTGGTGATCGCCGCGCTCTCCGCCAACCGGCAGCGCGCCGCGCTGGCCGACCACGTCGGCACCCTCGCCCAGGACGCCTTCCTGGCCCTGGACGCCCGCCCCGGCGACCTGGACGAGCTGATCGGCCGGGCCAAGGCCGCCACCCTCGCCGGCTACTGGCACGGCACCTTCGACGCGGCCAGGATCTGGCAGATGATCGAGGACATCGCCCACCGGCGGGGCTCCCGGTACGCCCGGCAGGTGGTGGTCAACGACCTCGGCCTCACCATCCCCGAGTCCGTCTCCGCCGCCCGCCCGGTCCCTGCCGCCGACCCCGAGATCATCCGGATCCCGGACCAGCGCGTCCCGGTGCGGATCATGCTCAACATCCTGCGGATCAACGGAAGCCTGGAGTTCGCCCTGCTCACCTGCCCCCAGCTGCTCGACCACGCCGAGGGCGAGCGGTTCTCGCACGGCCTGCTCACCCTGCTGCGGGCCGCCGCCGCCGGCCCGGTCCCGCTGGACGGGCTCACCGCGCTGACCGGCCTGCGCCCCGGTACCCGGGACCGTGAGTGGGCCCTCGTGGACGGCTCCTGGATCGACCCCGCGGCCGTCCGCGAGCTGCTCGCCCACGCCCTCGGCCCCGGGGCGGCCGTCCCGGTGGCGGGCATCCGGGTGGAGGCCGCGGACGGGCGCCTCACCGCCCACCTGACCACGGACGATGACACCCTCACCCCGCTGCTCGCCCACCGCGCCGTGGTCGCCGCCCTCCCCGGCCGGGACACCGCCATGGCGCCCACCGACTACGTCGTCCACCATCCGGCCCACACCACCCACGGCCCGGGCCGCGACCCCGCCACGCCCGACTGGCAGGCGCTGCTGTCCTGAGGCTCGCCCGGGGCTCGCCCCCGGAGTGGACGGCCTGCCGGGAGTCCACCCCAGGGGGCGGTGGCCGGGAGGGAGGCTCACGGGATATCTTGATATCAAGACGTTCAAGACGTTGTAGACGTGAAGCGGAGCACCCGTGACTGACTCGACCATCATTTACACGCACACCGACGAGGCCCCGGCCCTGGCGACGTACTCGTTCCTGCCCGTGGTGCAGGCGTACGCCTCGACGGCGGGCGTCACGGTGGAGACGCGCGACATCTCCCTGGCCGGGCGGATCATCGCGAGCTTCCCGGAGCGTCTCGCCGAGGGCCAGCGCATCGAGGACGCCCTCGCCGAGCTGGGTGAGCTCGCCAAGACCCCGGGCGCGAACATCATCAAGCTGCCGAACATCTCGGCCTCCATCCCGCAGCTGAAGGCCGCGATCGCCGAGCTGCAGGCCCAGGGCTACGCGCTGCCGGACTACCCGGACGACCCGAAGACCGACGAGGACCGGGACGTCCGCGCCCGCTACGACAAGGTCAAGGGCAGCGCCGTCAACCCGGTCCTGCGCGAGGGCAACTCCGACCGCCGCGCCCCCGGCTCGGTCAAGAACTACGCCAAGACCCACCCGCACCGCATGGGCGCCTGGTCGGCCGACTCCAAGACCAACGTCGCCACCATGGGCGAGAACGACTTCCGCTCCACCGAGAAGTCCGCCGTGGTCGCCGAGGCCGGCACCCTGCGCATCGAGCACGTCGCCGCCGACGGCGCCGTCACCGTGCTGCGCGAGAAGGTCCCGGTGCTGGCCGGCGAGGTCGTCGACGCCTCCGTGCTGCGCGTCGCCGAGCTGCGCGAGTTCCTGGCCGCCCAGGTCGCCCGCGCCAAGGCCGAGGACGTGCTGTTCTCGGTGCACCTCAAGGCCACCATGATGAAGGTCTCCGACCCGATCGTCTTCGGCCACGTGGTCCGCGCCTTCTTCCCGAAGACCTTCGCCGCGCACGGCGAGACCCTGGCCGCCGCCGGCCTGAGCCCCAACGACGGCCTCGGCACCATCCTGAACGGCCTGGCCGGCCTGCCGCAGGGAGCAGAGATCAAGGCCTCCTTCGAGGCCGAGATCGCCGAGGGCCCCGCCCTGGCGATGGTCGACTCCGACAAGGGCATCACCAACCTGCACGTGCCGTCCGACGTCATCGTCGACGCCTCGATGCCGGCCATGATCCGCACCTCCGGCCACATGTGGGGCCCGGACGGCCAGGAGGCCGACACCCTCGCCGTGCTGCCGGACAGCAGCTACGCCGGTGTCTACCAGGCCGTCATCGAGGACTGCCGCGCCCACGGCGCCTTCGACCCCTCGACCATGGGCTCCGTCCCGAACGTCGGCCTCATGGCGCAGAAGGCCGAGGAGTACGGCAGCCACGACAAGACCTTCGAGATCGCCGCGGCCGGCACCGTCCGCCTCGTCGACGCCGAGGGCGCCGTGGTGCTGGAGCAGGAGGTCGCCGAGGGCGACATCTTCCGCGCCTGCCAGACCAAGGACCTCCCGATCCAGGACTGGGTCAAGCTCGCCGTCACCCGCGCCCGCGCCACCGGCGACCCGGCCGTCTTCTGGCTGGACGCCGACCGCGCCCACGACGCCCAGCTGATCGCCAAGGTCGAGCAGTACCTCCCGGAGCACGACACCGAGGGCCTGCAGATCGAGATCAAGTCCCCGGTCGAGGCCACCAAGTTCTCCCTGGAGCGCATCCGCCGCGGCGAGAACACCATCTCGGTGACCGGCAACGTGCTGCGTGACTACCTCACCGACCTGTTCCCGATCCTGGAGCTGGGCACCAGCGCCAAGATGCTGTCGGTCGTCCCGCTGATGGCGGGCGGCGGCCTCTTCGAGACCGGCGCCGGCGGCTCCGCCCCGAAGCACGTCCAGCAGCTGGTCAAGGAGAACTACCTGCGCTGGGACAGCCTCGGCGAGTTCTTCGCCCTGGCCGCCAGCTTCGAGCACCTGGCCACCACCACCGGCAACGCCCGCGCCCAGGTGCTGGCCGACACCCTGGACCGCGCCACCGGCACCTTCCTCAACGAGGACAAGTCGCCGAGCCGCCGCCTCGGTGGCATCGACAACCGCGGCAGCCACTTCTTCCTGTCCCTGTACTGGGCCCAGGAGCTGGCCGCCCAGACCGTCGACGCCGAGCTGGCCGCCGCCTTCGCGGGCCTGGCGCAGACCCTCACCGAGCAGCAGCAGGCCATCGTGGACGAGCTGAACGCCGTCCAGGGTGCCCCGGTCGAGCTGGGCGGCTACTTCCAGCCCGACCCGGCCAGGGCCGCCGCCGTGATGCGCCCGTCGAAGACCTTCAACGAGGCCATCGCCAACCTCGGCTGACGATCCGTCACCGCGACACGGAAGGTCCCCGGGCCCCTCGGCCCGGGGGCCTTCCCCGTTGTGCGGAGCATTCCCCGCGCGACTGCCCGTACCGGCCGGCCGGCCCAGGGCGCGACGAAGGGCGCCCACCACCCGACGCCCCGTTCCGGCGTTCCGCCCCCGTCCGCGCCCCCGGCGTCCCCGCCGCCAGGGCCTCCCTGCGGGCGGGCTCGCGGCGGCGGGGACAGACTGGTGGTGGTAACCGTCCCCGAGGGGCTGGGGTGTGATGCTGCTCGGACTGACCACGGCGCTGATCGCGACCGTGTGCTTCGGCTTCGGGTCCGTGTTCCAGGCGCGCGGGGCGCGGGTGGTGCCCCGGGCGGACCGGGTACGGGCGGGCCTGCTGGCGGGGCTCGCGCGGTCGTGGCAGTTCGTGCTGGGGACCGCCATGGACGTGGCCGGGTTCGCGCTGAGCATCGTGGCGCTGCGGACGCTGCCGCTGTTCCTGGTGCAGGCGGTGACCAACGCCAGTCTGGCGGTGACCGCGATGGCGGCGGTCTGGCTGCTCGGGGCGCGGCTGCGCGGCCCGGACGCGGCGGGGATCGCGGCCGTGGTCGCCGGACTGACCCTGCTCGCGGTCGGTTCGGGCGAGGAGGGACGTGATCACGCCGGCCCGGCGTTCCACTGGGCGCTGCTCGCCACCACGGTGCTGATGCTGCTGCTCACCGCCGTCCTGGCCCGTCGGGACGGCACCGCGGCCGCGGCGGGCCTCGGCCTGCTCGCGGGCACCGGCTTCGGGGTGACCAGCCTCGCCGTCCGGGTGCTCGACGTGTCGCGGCCGTGGGAGGTCTTCACCGATCCGGCGGCGTACGCGCTCGCGCTGGGCGGTCTCGGCGGGTACGTCGCGTACGCGCTGGCACTGCAGCGCGGCACGGTGACGGCGGCCACCGCGGCGGGGACCGTCGCGGAGACCTTCGGCCCGGCGGCGGTGGGCGTCTGGGTGCTGGGTGACGCCGCCCGGCCCGGCTACGCCTGGGCCGCGGTGACGGGCTTCGTGGTCGCGGTGGGCGGTACGTTCCTGCTGTCCCGCTTCGGCGAGATCGAGCCGGGTGCCCCGCAGCGGCACGCCGGGGAACCGGGCTCCCGCGAGGACGCGGCCCCGGTCGCCCGCCCGGCCCCGGCGTGCGAAGGTGACGTGCCGGACCAAACGGACGGCGAACCGCGTACGGCCGGCAGGTGAGCGATGGCGGAGCAGAGTCCCCGACCCCTGGTCGCCCTGGTCACGGGCGCCTCCTCGGGTATCGGAGCGGCGACCGCGGCCCGCCTCGCGGCGTCCGGCTGGCGCACCCTGCTCTCCGGCACCGACCCCGGCCGCCTCGCCGCCGTCGCCGACCGCACCGGCGGCCTCGCCCTGCCGCAGGACCTGAGCGTCCCGGACGGCCCGGCCCGCCTCGCCGAACGGGCCCTGGCGGCCGCCGGCCACGTCGACGCGCTGGTCGCCGGCGCGGGCCTGGGCTTCCGCGGGCCGTTCCAGGAGACCCCGCCGGACACCCTGGGCCGCATGATCGACGTCAACCTGGCCGCGCCGCTGCAACTGGCCAGGCTGCTGCTGCCCGGCATGCTGGAGCGCCGGCGCGGGCGGATCGTGCTGGTCGGCTCGATGGCCGGCCAGGTGGGCGTACCGGACGAGGCGGTGTACGCGGCCACCAAGGGCGGGCTGGCGATGTTCGCCGAGAGCCTCTGGTACGAGCTGCGGGGCACCGGCGTGGGGGTGCGGATCATCCTCCCGGGCGCGGTGGACACGCCGTTCTTCGCCCGCCGCGGCACCCCGTACCACCGGGAGCGCCCGCGTCCCGTCCCGCCGGAGCGGATCGCCGACACGGTGCTGGCGGCCATCCGTACGGAGCGCGACCGGATCTTCGCCCCGCGCTGGCTGGCCGGCCCGGCCCGGCTGCACGGGCTCGCGCCCGGGGTGTTCCGCCGGATGGCCTACCGGTTCGGCTGATGCGGGCGGCCCGGCCGGCCGGGGTGGCGGCCGGCGTCGTCGCCGGGGCCGCGCTGCTGCACCTGGCCCCGGCGGCGGTCCGGCTCACCGCCGTGCGCCGTACGGTGGCCCGGGGGACGGCCGGCCGCGGCGCGCCCGGGCACGTCGCGCTGACCTTCGACGACGGCCCGGACCCCGCCTCCACGCCGTACTTCCTGGACGCGCTGGACGAGCTGGGCGTGCGGGCCACCTTCTTCCTGCTCGGCTCGATGCTGGAACGCGCGCCGGACCTCGGCCGGGAACTCGTCGAGCGCGGCCACGAGGCCGCCGTGCACGGCTGGCACCACCGCACCCAGTGGTACCCGGCGCCCGCCCGCGACCTGCGCGAGCTGCGGCGCGCCCGCCAGGCCGTCACCGAGCTCTGCGGCACCCGCCCGCTCTGGTACCGCCCGCCGTACGGGGTGCTCACCACCGGCCTCGCGCTCTCCGCCCGCCGGCTGGGGCTGCGCACGGTGCTGTGGTCGGCCTGGGGCCGCGACTGGACGGACCGCGCCACGCCCGCGTCCGTCTACGCCACCGCCCGCCCCGACCTGCGCGGCGGCGCCACCCTGCTCCTCCACGACTCCGACTGCACCTCCGCCCCCGGCGCCTGGCACTCCGCCCTCGGTGCCCTCCCCCTCCTCACCGCCCACTGCCGCGCCCACGGCCTCACCCTCGGCCCCCTCCGCGACCACGGCCTGCGGTGAAGCCTCCCGGCCCCGGACTCCCGCCCGGGAGCGTCAGCCGAGCCGGTCGAGGGCGGTGGTGAAGCCGCTGTGCCAGGCGGTGGGCGTGGCGCCGGGGGAAGGGGGCGGGGCGGGGCGGTCGAGGGCGGCGAGGGCGTTGCGGACGACTTCGGCGGGGCGGGCGGAGGCGACGTCGGCGTGGCCGAGCTCCAGTTCGTGCTGGAGGTTGTCGCGGCCGTGGCCCTGGACGACGTCGAGCAGCAGCAGGCGCCGGCCGAGGGCGCGGGCCTCGCTGCAGGTGTCGCCGGAGCTGGTGACGACCAGGTCGGCGGCGGCCATCAGTGCGGGCATCCGGTCGGTCCAGCCGAAGGGGTGCAGCCGTGGGCGGCGGTGGGCGGCGGCGCGCAGCCGGCGCTCCAGCGGGGCGTTGCGCCCGGCCACCGCCAGCACGTGCGGACCGGCGTCGGCCAGGTCGGCGGCGGTGCGGGCGAGCGGGCCGAGGCCCCAGGAGCCGGACATCAGCAGGACGCAGCGGGCGTCGGCCGGTACGCCGAGCGCGGCGCGGGCCGCGGCGCGGGCGGGCGGGTGGTAGAAGCCGGCCCGCAGCGGTGCGGGCAGGACGGCGATCGGCGCGTCCGGCCGGTAGCGGCGCACCGCGCAGGCGGCGACCTCGGAGGTGACCAGGAAGAGGTCGGTGCCGTCCTGCACCCAGAGCCGGTGCGGGGTGACGTCGGTGCAGAGCACCAGGTGGCGGAAGTCCCGGCCGCGCAGCCGGTTGACGGCCGAGGTCGCCGTCGCGAACACCGACACCACCAGCCGGGGCCGCTGCCGCTCGACCAGTTCCCGCAGGTGGGGCACCAGCCGGGCGCGGGCGGCGGCGTCGGCCATCAGCGCGAGCCGGGCGCCGGGGCGCAGCGCGGAGAAGTGGAAGGCGTCGTAGACCCCGGGCAGGTCGATCATCCGCCGGAACACCGCCTCGCCGACCGCGCCGGCCCGCTGCCCGAGCAGCGCCATGGCGTCGACCGTGTCGGTGGTCCAGCCGACGGCGTGCAGCGAGTCGGCGCAGGCCTGGGCCATCACGTCGTGGCCCTGGCCGATCGAGCCGGACACCAGCAGCGCGTGCGGCATCTCGGGCCGGGTCTCAGGCCGGGCCCGAGGGACGGTCACCGGCCGCCGTGCCGCCCGCCGCGCGCCCGTCGCCCGGCTGCCCGTCGCCCGTCCGGCTGCCTGTCGCGTGCCCGCCCGCCGTCCGGCCGCCCGCCGGGCGTCGGCCGCGTGTCCGGCCGCCCGAGGTGCGGTCCTCGCGGGCCCGGCCGTCCGCCGAGCGGTACCAGTCGGCGTAGCGGAGCACGCCGTCGGCGAAGTTGGTCCGCGGTGACCAGCCGAGCAGCCGCTTCGCCTGGGCGGCCGAGATCCGGCGCCCGGGGTAGTCCGCCGCGCGGGCGGCGATGTGCTCGATGGTGACCGGCCCGAACAGCCGGTCGACCGTGTCGGCGATGTCGCGGACGGAGACCGGCGCGGAGCCCTCCAGGGCGAAGGTCTGGTCCTCGGCGGCCGGGGACAGCGCCCGGACGTGGGCGTCCGCGATGTCCTCGACGTACACGAAGTTGCGGCTCTGGCGGCCGTCGCCGGCGATGGTGATCGGGCGTCCGTCGAGGGCGGCCTGCACGAACCGGGCGACCACCAGCTCGTCGCGCATCCGGGGCCCGTACGGGATGCCGAAGCGCAGGATGGTGAAGTGGCGGCCGTACAGCTCGCGGTAGCTGTGGACCAGCATCTCGGCGGCGAGTTTGGTGGCGACGTAGAGGTGGCCGCTGCGGTCGAGCTCGATCGGGGCGTGCTCGTCGAGCTCCTGCTCCTCGCCGTCCAGGCCGGGTTCGGCGAGGGCGGCGCCGTACACCCAGACGGTGCTGGCCAGCACGGTCCGGCTGAGGCCGCTGCGCCGGGCGGCCTCCAGGACGGTCCCGGTGCCGTCGACGTTGACCCGTACGGCGCGGACGGGGTCGGCGGCGACCTGCTCGACGTCGGCCATGGCGGCGAGGTGGAAGACCACCTCGCTGCCGTCGAGGGCGGAGGTCAGCGCCGGCAGGTCGAGGATGTCGATGCCGGCGTGCTCGGCCTCCGGGTTGAGGTACTTGTCGGTGGTGTCGATCGCCAGCACCTCGTGCCCGGCGGCGAGCAGCCGGTCCACGACGTGTGAACCGATGAATCCACAGCCTCCGGTGACGGCTACACGCACGGTTCCGCTCCTTCGTTCCTCGGCGTTCCCCAACGGGTCGGTCGGCCGGTCACCCGGTCCGGCCGGGTGCCGGCGGCTCAGCCGGCCAGCCGGCGGTGGACGGCGGACACGGCCGCGATCACCTGGTCGGTCTCGTCCTCGGTCATGTCGGAGTGCACCGGCAGGCACACCTGGCGGGCGCAGACGTCCTCCGCGACCGGCAGCGGCCCGTTCCGGTAGGGGGCGAGCACCGGCTGGAGGTGCAGCGGGAGGTCGTACACCTCGCCGGAGAGCCGTACGCCGAACTCCTCGGCGAGGGTGCGCTTGACGAGGGCGCGGTCGACGCCGGCGGGCAGCAGCGCGACGTACTTGTAGTAGTTGCCGCGGCAGCCGGGCGGCTCGGTCACCGGGTCCAGACCGTCCAGCCCGGCGAGCGCGGCGTCGTAGCGCTGGGCGACCCGGCGGCGGGTCTCGACGAACTCCTTGAGCCGTCGCAGGTGGACGGTGCCGACGGCGGCGTTGAGCTCGCTCATCCGCCAGGAGGCGCCCTCCCGGACGTGGTGGTTGGTGGTGAACGAGCCCTTGCCCTGGTCCCGGTGGATCCGCGCCTCGTCGCGCAGCTCCGGCGAACCGGTGAGGATCATGCCGCCCTCGCCGCTGGTGGTGACCTTGGTCGGGTAGAAGGAGAACGCGCCGGCCAGGCCGAACGACCCGGCCGAGCGGCCCTCGAAGCTGCTGCCGTGCGCGTGCGCGGCGTCCTCGACCAGCGGGATGCCGCGGCGGTCGCACAGCTCCCGGATCGCGTCCACCCGCGGGGTGATCAGTCCGCCGATGTGCACCAGGACGACCGCGGCGGTGTCCGGCGTCAGCGCCGCCTCCAGTTCGGCGGGGCCGAGGGCGAGCGTCGCCGGGTCCACGTCCGCGAACACCGGTCGGCCGCCCGCGTGGAGCACGGCCCCGGCGGTGGCGTAGAAGGTCACGGCGGGCACGACCACGTCGCGGCCCTTCACCCCGACGGTGCGCAGCACCACCTCCAGGGCCGCCGTTCCGCTGGCGACGGCCACGGCGTGGGCGGCGCCGTGCTCGGCGGCGAAGGCCTGCTCGAAGCGCTCGGTCCACGGGCCGAGCGTCAGCGCGCCGGTGGCGAGGATCTCGGTCACCGCGTCGGCGACGGCGCTCCGGTCGCTCTCGTCGAACACGATGCGAGCCGCGGGGACCCCCATACGGCACCTCCTGTGGCTCTCCGGCGGGGGTGAGCGGGTCCACGTCCGGTTCACCCAAGGTCATGTCTACCCATCACCGCACAAAACGGTCAGGTCGGGCACATCGGGCTACGTCGCCGTCCCGCCCGCCGGCCCGCCCTGTGCCCGCTCCGGCCCGCCCGCCGCACCGGATCCACCGGGGAGAACCGCCCGCCACCGGCCTCGTCCCCGTCTACACCACCCGGGTGACCGCGACCCCCGGCCCCACCCCTTCCGGGCCGCCGCCCGCGGTCACGGAGCGTCGCCGTCGGGGCGTCCCGGGGCGTCCCGGGGTGGGCGTGTGAGGGGTCGGGCGGGAGGCGTTCCCGTCGTACCGGCCGGGTGGTGTCCGGCCTCCCCTGTGGTGTGTCGAGCCTCGGCGGCCCCCCCGAACCGCCGAGGCGCCGCGCCAGGACCGCGGGCCGCCGCCGACGACCGACGTGGGACCGGCGGGGAGCCGTCGCCCCGATGGTCTGGACCGCTGGGTGGAATGCCGGTGACAGCCCGGCCCGCCGCGTGTGATCGTTTCCCCATGCCGATCCTGACCTCCCATGACGACACCGAGCTCTGGTACGAACTCGCGGGCGAGGGGAACCCGTTGGTGGTCCTCGCCGGCGGCCCCGGGATGGACGCCCGCTACCTGGGCGACCTCGGCGGGCTGACCGCGCACCGCACGCTCGTCCTGCTGGACGGGCGCGCCGCCGGACGCTCGGCGGTGCCCGCCGACCGGTCGACCGTCTCCTTCCTCACCCAGGCCCGCGACCTGGAGGCGCTGCGCCTGCACCTCGGGCTGGAGCGCCTCGATCTGCTGGCCCACTCCGCCGGCACCCTGGTCGCGCAGGAGTACGCGGCGGCCCACCCCGGCCGGGTGCGGCGGGCGGTGCTGGTCACCCCGGTCGGCCGGGCCGCCCGCGAACCCGACCCCGCCGAGCTGGCCGCCCTGCGCGCCGCCCGCTCGGCCGAACCCTGGTACCCCGGCGCCGCCGAGGCGGACCGCCGCCTCGCCGAGGGGGCCGGCGCCGCCGAGGCCCCGCTGCTCCAGGCCAGGACCCTCCCGTTCTCCTGGCACCACTGGGACTCCGGCCGGCTCGCCGAGTACCGGGCCGAACACGCCTGCCGCCACCCCTGGCTGCGGGACGCCTTCTACGCCGGCTCCTCCACCGACCCCGGCCGCCTGCGGCGCCTGGCCGCCTCCGGACTGTCCGCGCTCGTCCTGGCCGGCGCCTCGGACGGCCAGATCGGCACCGCCCCGGCCCGCGCGGTGGCCGCCTGCCACCCCGGCGCCCGGCTGGAGGTGATGGCGGCCTCGGGCCACCGGCCGTGGGTGGAGGAGCCGGGGCGATTCGTCATGCTCGCGACCGAATTCCTGGGAAACGCCCCGTGAAGTTATCAGTTGGGACACATGGCTGACGGAGCGTCGGAGATTGCCCTACGGTGACGGCTGCCACCACACAGTCACACCTTGCAAGGGGGCACCCATGTCCCGGAGCCGGAAGCTCCACCGCCTCAGCAACCCCGACACCGACGAGCGCCGCGCGCAGCGCATGCTCTTCCGCCACCTCCGCGACGACACCACCGCCGATCGCGGCCGGATGGCGAAGCGGGTGCGCGAGCTCCAGCTCCTCCTGGCGATGGACCCGGTCGACTTCGAGAAACTCATCGCCGACCTGATGGCGGCGATGGGCATGAAGGTCGAGCTCACCGCCCGCTCCCGGGACGGCGGGGTGGACGTGCGCGGCATCGACACCGACCCGTTCCGCGGCGGGAACGTCATCGTGCAGGTGAAGCGCTACCGCGACACCGTGACCCCGTCGGCCGTACGGGACCTGTACGGCACGCTCCAGCACGACCGGGACGCGTTCAAGGCGGTGCTCGTCACCACCAGCAGGTTCGGCCCGAGCTCGCACCAGTTCGCCGCCGGCAAGCCGATCACCCTGATCAACGGCGCCGAACTGGTCGGCCTGCTCAAGCACCACGGCTTCCACGAGGTGTTCACACCCGCCCAGGCCGGGGCCGCCCCCGGGCCCGGCGGGGCGACGGGCGGCGGCGAGGACCTGCCCGCCATCGAGCTCGCCGCCGAACCGGCCCGGCTCCTGCTGCACTGGTCCGGCGAGGACGAGTACGACATCGCCGCCCTGGTCTGCCAGGGGAACCGGGCGCTGTCGGACGAGCACCTGGTCTTCTACAACAACGGCTCCACGCCGGACGGTTCGGTGCGCCTGGTGACCGGCTACGGCGACGCCAACGCCTGCCTGATGGTCGACTTCGACGCGCTGCCCGCCGAGGCCGACCGGCTGGTCATCGTCGCCGCGGCCGACACCCAGAACCACCCCGACTCCACCATGGGCGGGTTCGCCGGGCCGGCGCTGATCCTGGAGGCCGGCGCCGACCAGGCGGCGGTGGCCCACCTGGCGGACGGCGCCGACACCAACACCGCGATGCGGCTGGGCCGCTTCGACCGCGACACCGAGGGCAACTGGGACTTCACCCCGGCCCTCGCCGGCTACCCGGGCGGGCTGCACCAGGCCGTGGTCGCGTACGGGCTGGAGGTCGCGGAGGTCGCGGAGGCCTCGTAGGGCGTGACGCGGTGGCCCGGCTCCCGGCGGGCGGTCCTCAGGGGGTGGTCCTCGGGCCGGGCGGGCCACCGCGCCGTACATGCCGACCCGGCCGGCCCCCGCGGCCGCCGGCTCCTCGGGGCGCCGGCCGCGGGACGGTGGCCACCCCGTACGGGACCCGTGCACCTGCCGTACGGTCCGGCGCGGGCGGGTCCGGCGGGTGGCTCCCGGGGGCGGGTTCGGCAGGTGTACGGCGCCCGGGTGGGGCCGAGCGCCCCCCGCGCACCCCCGTTCGTCGCGCGCGCACCCTCCGCCCCCGGTGCACCACCCGCCACCTCGCGCGACCTGGGGAAAGCGATACCCCGAGGGGTACACTCGACCGGGACGAATCCGTTCACCCGGGAGGTGGCTCACATGCAGGTCGACGACGAGGCGGTCGGCGCCGTGCTCAACCGGCTGCGCCGCGCCCAGGGGCAGCTCGCCGGGGTCATCGCGATGATCGAGGCCGGCCGGGACTGCAAGGACGTCGTCACGCAGCTGGCCGCCGTCTCCCGCGCCCTGGACCGGGCCGGCTTCAAGATCGTGGCCAGCGGCATGCGCCAGTGCATGGCCGCCGCCGACGGCGACACCCCGCCGATGAGCGAGGCCGAGCTGGAGAAGCTGTTCCTCACCCTGGCCTGAGCCGGGACTTTCCTCTGACGCCGGGCCCGGACCCCTCGGCACCGCCTGGACCGGCCCCGCTCGCACACCCGTCGCCCGGTGTTCACACGGACCCTCGACCCTGGGCGGTGCACCCCGCGCGTGTGCCCGCAGGGGGCGGCTCCTCCACGCGGGGAGGGGGGCCGGCCGCTGCGGGCGTCCCGTCTCAGCGTGCGGCCGCCACCACCGGCAGCCGCTCCAGCGCGATGCCGAACTCCTCCCGGTAGAGCGTCAGCGCCTCGTCCTCGGTGAGCTGCCGGGTGGCCTTCTCGCCGTCGGCGCCGGTGCGGATCAGCCGGGTGCCGGCGAGGGTGGTCCGGCCGCCGTCGGCGGTCAGCCGGGAACAGGTCGTCCCGCGCCGGAAGTGCGAGGCCGGCGAGGTGGCCTGCCACCAGCAGGTCGGGGCGAAGTCCGCCAGCCGGTAGGGGCGCCGGTCGAGCCGGTACTGCGGCTCGCCGTTCATCGTCACCACGAGGTCGGCGTCGCGCTCCGGGCCGGCCGGGCCGTCCGGGCCGGCGGCGTACGGGGTCACCGTGAAGATGCCCGCCGGGTCCTTCTGCTCGTCGCGGACGTCCAGGCGCAGCGGCAGGTGGCCGAAGTTGCCGAAGCCGACATCGGCCAGCCACGGCTCGTCCAGGTCGACCCGCAGCGCCATGTGGTCGAACGGCGGGCCCATCCGCTCGCCCTGGAACACCCGGCCGGCGAGCAGGGTGACCCGGTAGCCGAGGGCGCGCAGCAGTTCGGCGAACAGGCCGTTGAGCTCGTAACAGAAGCCGCCCCGGCCGCCGGTGACGATCTTCTCGAAGAGCGCGCCGGGCTCCAGCACGATCGGCTCGCCCAGATGGACGCTCAGGTTCTCGAAGGGTACGGCGCCCAGGTGCGCCCGCTGGAGCGCGGCGAGCGCGGTGACGTCGGCGCGTTCGGGGCGGGGCAGGCCGAGTCGGGCGAGGTAGGCGTCGACCTGGGTGTCGTCGAGGCCCTCGGGTGTCGTCAAGTGCTGATCCACACGGCCCATTCCACCCGGTGACGATGGGCGCGGCCATCCGCTTTTGGTCCTAGGTCCCGGGCCCACCCGGCCGTACCCGAAGAGCTGTACCCGAGGAGCCACGCCCGGACGGCCGTACCCGGACGGGGATGGCCCGGCGGGCATGGCCGGGTGGAGGTGGCGCCCGGTCGGGGTGGAGGTGGGGCCCGGTCGGAACCGGGGGACTGCCGCCGTGAGATCCGGCGGCCCGCTTCCTAGCATGGCGGCTATGTCATCTCACCAAATCCCTTGCACAGAAGGCGATATGGCGCGGTCGGCGGGTGCCGCCCGGTCGGCCGGCCGCCGTGTCACGGCCGTCGCTCTCGCTCTCGCGGCCGGCCTGGGCGTCGTGTTCGCCACGGTCGGTCCCGTCCGGGCGGAGTCCGCCGGGAGCGGCGGGGCCGCGGAGTTCGTCCCGCGCGGGCTGGAGCGCTTCTACCATCAGCGGCTCGACTGGCGCAGCTGCGTCCTCGGCCCGGACGACGCCGAGGGCGCCGAGTTGGAGCGCGCGGGGGCGCGGTGCGCGGACGTCACCGTGCCGCTGGACTACGGCGACCCCCGCGGCCGGACCCTCACGGTGGCGATGTCGCGGATCCGGGCCACCGACCCGGCCCGCCGGGCCGGCGTGCTGCTGCTCAACGACGGCGGCCCGGGCGGCCCCACGCTGGGGGCGCCGCCGCGCGTCCGGGCGGCGATGAAGGACGTCGCCGGCCGCTACGACCTGGTCGGGGTGGACCCGCGCTTCGCCGGCCGCAGCACCCCGCTGGACTGCGGCTGGCCGGTGGGCAGCGCCCTGCTGTCGGCGGGGGTGGACCGGGCGGGCTTCGACCGCCAGGTCTCCTTCCAGAAGGACCTGGCCGCCAGGTGCCGGGCCGCCGCCGGTCCGCTGCTGCCGCACGCGACCACCCGCAACACCGCCCGCGACATGGACGTCATCCGGGGCGCGCTCGGCGAGCGGAGGATCAGCTACCTCGGGGCCTCGTACGGCAGCTACCTCGGCACGGTCTACACCCAGATGTTCCCCGGCCGCTACGACCGGGTGGTGTTCGACGGGGCGCTCGACCCGCGCACGTACGGGCCGGGGATGTTCCCGGCCCTGCTGGACGCGAACGAGCGCGCGCTCGCCGAGTGGGCGGCCTGGACGGCGGCCCGGCACGGCACCTTCGGCCTCGGCCGGACGGCGCAGGAGGTGGTCGCGGGCCTGCTGCGCACCGTGGAGGCGGCCGCGCGCACCCCGCTGACCGTGGCCGCCGGGCCCGAGGTGTTCCGGCTCGACGACACCCAGGTGCCGTTCGTGCTGTTCAGCGGGCTCTCGGACGACACGGACGAGTCGCGGGGGAGCACCGCCGCGGCGATGGCGGTGCTGGCCCGGGCCGCGGAGGGGCGGCCGACCGGCCCGCTGACGCCGGACTTCACCGAACTGCTGCGGTTCTTCCTCACCCCGGCCGGGGCGCGGTACGGCGGTGCCCAGATGGCGATCCTCTGCGCGGACGGCGCCGCGCCGGGCGACCCCGAGGTCCACTGGCGGGCCGTCGAGCGCAGCCGGGCCGAACACCCGCTGCTCGGACCGGTGTTGAACAACGTGCTGCCCTGCACCTTCTGGGACCCGCCGCGCGGGGGCCGCACCGAGGTGCGCCACGACGTCCCGGCGCTGATCGTCGCCGCCACCGGCGACCCGCGCACCCCCTACCGGGACGGCGTCGCCCTGCACGGACTGCTGCCCTCCTCCCGGATGGTGACGCTCCGGGGTGCCTTCCGGCACGGCCTGTACGGCCTGTACGGCAACGCCTGCGTGGACGAGGCGGTCAACGCCTACCTGGCGTCCGGCGCGCTGCCGCGGGCGGACGTGACCTGCGTCAAGGAGGAGCCGGTACCGGTGGGGTGGTCGGCGGCCGGGGCGCCGAACCGGTGAACCGGTGGCCGTGGCGCGCCGGGGGAGCGGCGGGCCCGCACTAGCGTCGGCGGCATGCCCACCATGCAGAAGATCACGCCCTTCCTCTGGTTCGACGACCAGGCCGAGGAGGCCGCCCGCTTCTACGTCTCGCTCTTCCCCGACTCCCGGATCGTCGACACCGCCCACTACGGCGAGGCGGGCCCCGGCGAGGCCGGCACGGTGATGACCGTGACCTTCGAACTCGCCGGCCAGCGCTTCACCGCCCTCAACGGCGGACCGCTGTTCACCTTCACGGAGGCGCTCTCGCTCCAGGTGGACTGCGCGGACCAGACGGAGGTCGACCACTACTGGGCCGGGCTCACGCAGGGCGGCGGTGAGGGCGGCCGGTGCGGCTGGCTCAAGGACCGTTACGGCCTCTCCTGGCAGGTCGTCCCCCGGCAGCTGTTGGAACTCGCTGGCGACCCCGACCCGGTGAAGTCCCAGCGGGTGATCCGGGCGATGCTCGGCATGGGCAGGCTCGACGTCCGGGCCCTCGAAGACGCCCACGCCGGGCGGTAGGACGTGTCCGGGAACGCCCTGGGAGCCCGCTGCCGCAGGAGCCGTGGACCGTACCGGACCGGGACCCTCCCGTGTGCACGCGAGTAGACAGTGTTTACCTCCGCTTGGTAGACACTGTCTATGCGTGATTCCACGAACCCCTCCCCGGCCGGGCCCGAGCAGGCGCCCGGCCCGCTGCGCGACCGGCTGATCGACGCCGGCGTGGAGCTCGTGCTCGCCGAGGGCGTCGCCGCCCTCGGCCTGCGCGAGATCGCCCGCCGGGCCGGCGTCTCCCACGGCGCGCCGCGCCGCTACTTCCCCACCCATCAGGACCTGCTCGCCGCGATCGCCCACCGCGGCTTCGACGACCTCGCCGGACGCGTCGCGGCCACCCTCGGCGAGGCCGACGAGGCCCCGTCCGCCCCCGGGCCGCGCGAGCGCCTCCGCACGGTCGGCCGGGTCTACGTCCGCTACGCGCTGGAGCAGCGCGGCATGTTCGAGCTGATGTTCCGCCACGAACTCATCGACAGCGAGCGCCACCCCACCGACCGGACGCCGCTGCGCCGCTCCACCCTGCCGCTGTTCCGGGCCATGGTCACCCTGGTCGGCGAGAGCGGCGCCGCCGAACCCGAGGTCGCCGCCGCCGCCCTCTGGGCCAACCTCCACGGCCTCGCCCAGCTCTGGGCCTGGGACACCCTGCCGCTCGCCCTCGGCTCCGGCTCCGGCCCCGGGCCGGAGCTCGACCGTCTGGTCACCGCCGTCCTGGACACCCACCTCGGGCCGGACGCCGGATGAGCGCCACCCTCCGCCCCGGCGCCCCCCGCCCGGGCGGCGCGACGGCCCGCCGCCTCGCGCTGGCCGTCAGCGCGGCCGGCGCCATGATGGTCGCCCTGGACGGGACGGTGCTGATCGTCGCCCAGCCCGACCTGCAACGCGACCTCGGCGCCACCACCGCCCAGACCCAGTGGACCAGCACCGGCTACCTGCTCGCCGTCGCCGCCCTGCTCGTCCTCGCCGGACGCCTGGGCGACCGGCACGGCCACGCCCGGCTGCTGCTGCTCGGCACCCTCGGCTTCGCCGTCACCTCGGCCGGGATCGCGCTCGCCCCGGACATCGGCTGGGTGATCGCCCTGCGCGCCCTCCAGGGCGTCTTCGGCGCGCTGCTCCAACCCGCCACCCTCGCCCTGCTGCGCGAGGCCTACCCGGCGGACCGGATCGCCCGGGCGGTCGCCGTCCGCACCAGCGGCATCGGGCTGGCGGCCGCCGCCGGACCGGTGCTCGGCGGCCTCCTGGTGGACCACCTGGGCTGGCGGGCGGTGTTCGTGCTCAACATCCCCGCCGCGCTGCTGATCGCGGCGGGCACCCTGGCGGTCCGGATGTCCGGGGTCAGGGCGTCCACGACCCGGGCGCCGTGGGTCAGGGCGCCTCGGGTGGCCGGCGGGGGTGCGGGGGCCGACGGGCCCGGGACCGCGCCGGCCGGACGGCTCGACCTCACCGGCGCGCTCCTGCTCGCCGGGACGCTCGCCGTGCTGGTGCACACGCTGGCCGAGGTGCCGTCGTACGGCTGGGGCTCGCCGCGCTGCCTGCTCGGGCTGGCCGCGGTCAAGGCCCTCGCCGTGCTGCTGGTGGTCCACGAGCGCCGCACGCCGGATCCGATCGTGCCCCGGGCGGTGCTCGGCTCCACGCCGGTGACCGCCTCGATGGCGATCCTGCTCTGCGCCTCCGGCGGGCTCTTCGGCGCCCTCTTCGTCACCAACTACCAGTTGCAGGACGCGGCCGGGCTCGACCCGCTGGCCGGCGCGCTCCGGGTGCTGCCGCTCACCGTGGTGATGGTGCTCGGCTCGCCCGTCGCGGCCGCCGCCGTACGCCGGTACGGCCCGCGCCGCACCGCGCTGACCGGCGTCGCGCTGGTCGCCCTCGGCATCGCGGGCCTGGCCGGGCTCGGCCCGGACACCGGGTGGACGCCGACCGCGGTGGCCTGTGCGGTGCTCGGCGCCGGCTTCGCGACCGTGATGGTCACCGCCACCGGCACCGTGGTGGGGGAGGCGCCGCCCGCCTACGCGGGGGTGATCGGCGGGCTCAAGCAGACCGCCGTGAACATCGGTCCGACACTCGGCATCGCCGTCGCCGCCGGCCTCACCGCCCCGGGCGGCCCGCCGTCCCCGCAGCTCACGCTGCCGGTGCTGGCCGGTCTCGCGGCGCTGGCCCTGTTCCCGGCGGCGCTGCTCCCCGGGGCCCTGCGGCCCGCCCGCGGACAGGCCGGTGCGGGAACGGGTGCCGAGGTGGGGAGCGGCGCGGCCGCCGGGTCCGTCACTTCGAGCCGAAGCGCAGCTTCCACGGTGCCAGCGCCGACTCCATCTGGACCGCAAGGCTCATCTTCGAGGCGCCCTTGACCCGCTCCTCGAAGCGGATCGGCACCTCGACGATGCGCCGGCCGAGCTTGACCACCCGGTAGTTCAGCTCGACCTGGAACGAGTAGCCGTTGCTGTTCACCGTCGGCAGGTCGATGTCGCGCAGGGTCTGCGCCTGCCAGGCCTTGAAACCGGCGGTGGCGTCGCGCACACCGAGGCTGAGGATGGTGTCGACGTAGAAGTTCGCCCAGGCGGAGAGGGCCTTGCGGTGCCACGGCCACTCCTCGGCCGTCGAACCGCCCGGCACGTACCGGGAGCCCAGCACCACCGCGGCGTCACCGGAGGACAGGGTCTCGACCATCTGCGGGATGACCGTGGACGGGTGCGAGAGGTCGGCGTCCATCTGGATCACGATGTCGGCGCCCTCCTCCAGCGCGCGCGTCATCCCGGCCACGTAGGCGCGGCCGAGGCCGTCCTTCTCGGTGCGGTGCAGGACGCCCACGGTGCCCGGCGCGTCGGCGGCGAGCTTGTCGGCGACCTCGCCCGTCCCGTCGGGCGAGTTGTCGTCGACCACCAGCAGGTGCAGGTTCGGGACCTCCAGGTCGGCGAGCAGCCCGGCCAGGACCGGCAGGTTCTCCCGCTCGTTGTACGTGGGTACGACGACGACGACCTTGGGGGAAGCCTCGACCATGTTCCATCCTCGTGCGCTCTCCGGCCGGCATCGCGACGGCCGCCACGGTCCGGGGCGGTCGTCCCGTACCGGGCAACTGTTCACTTCGGCCGTGTGAGTCTAGCCAGGCACCGCCGGTTCCCCCTCATGGACTCCGAGGGCGCCGCATCGTCGCAGGTCACAGCGGTTCGGCGGGCATCCGGTCAGGGGTAGGACCCCGTCCGGGCGGCGTCCGCCCGCCGGGATGCGCCGACCCCGCGGGCGCCGTAGCGCGCCGACGTCCCAGGGCGTGCGCCGGCCCCGTCCCTCCGATCGCGGGGGACGGGGCTGCGGACATCCGGTGGCTACCGGTGCGGGGTCCGGGACTTGCTCCAGGCGGGGGCGGCCAGGGCGACCAGGGCGACCGCGAAGCCGAGCTGGAGCGCGTGGCGGGTCCAGTCGATGCCGCGGGTCTCGCCGACGCCGAGCCAGCCGGCCACCGCGTTGCCGAGCCAGGCGCCCGCCGCGCCGAGCAGCATGGTCAGCCACCACGGGATGGCCTGCGGCCCGCGCAGGAGGAGCTTCGCCAGCACACCCAGCACGAAGCCGATCATGAGAATCCAAAGCAGCTGGAACATGGCATCCGACCCTTCCGTGGGCTCCGCCGATGCGCATCTCCGCCGAGAACGTGACGCGCTCTCCAGGATCGCCCCGTTCGGCCCCTGGAGCACCTCGGATACCTCGGGTAACCCCGGCGATCGTCCGCACGGGCGATCGATTCGCGCCTACCTGCTCGAATGTGCGACCGGAAAGTCGCTGTCCGCGCTCGATGGGTCACCGATAGGAATGGCGGTGCCGGCGCGGAGAGCCCGCGTCGACGAGAGGAGCCGCACCCCGTGATCCGTCTTCGGACCGTCGCCCTGACCCTCGGCTGCGCCGCCGCAGCCCTGTCCCTGACGACTCCGGCGCACGCCGCCCCCGGTGACACCGCCACCATCTGCTCCAGCTCGCTCACCCCGAGCGGCTGGGTCGACGTGCAGTGGTGGAACAGCTTCAGCTGTGGGTCCACCTTCAACCCGAACATCAAGCAGATCAAGCAGCTCACCGGCTACCCGGTCGGCACCGTGGTGAACGTCTGTTCCTCCACGCTTCCGCCGGCCGGCTGGGCGACCGTCAGCTCCTTCTACTCCAGCAGCTGCCGCTACTCGGCCGTGCCGAGCCTGAACAACAACTCCTGGCAGATCAAGCGCGTCGCCTGACGCCCGGTCCACCCGTCGACGCGCGCCGGTCAGGGCGGCACGCGTCGGCGGGTGCCGCCGCAGGTGAACGCATCCGCCCGCTCACTCCTCCCGGGCTGCCGCCACCGCCTCGCGGACCTCCCGGTCGGAATCGGCGCCGAGCCGGTCGAGCAGTTCCGCGGCACCCGGGGTCGACCACCCGGACACCGCGTACACCAGCGCCTCGCGCACCCCGGCGTCGGGATGGGCGGCCAGCGGGGCCAGTACCTCCACCGGGCCGCGCCGCCGCCGGGCGAACCAGTGCAGCACCGGCGCCAGCGCCGCCGGATCGTCCCCCGCCGCGGCCAGCCGTTCCAGCAGCACCGGCACCGGGGGCGGCGGCCCGTCCAGCGGGTCCGCCAGGCGCTCGCGCATCCGCCGGTTGCCGTACTCGCCGCGGATCCTGCAGCCGGGGCACGTGCACGGCCGCACCCCGTGCGCCTGAGGGAAGTACCGCCACCCGGCCACCTGCGGCGCGCTGCGGATCCGGTGCACCTCGCGCGCGGTGAGCGCGCGGGGCACGAAGACCTCCCAGCCGCGCGGGTCGGCCAGCGCGCGGACGCGGCGCACCGCCTCCGCCGCCGTCACCGGCCGCTGCGCCGAGCGGGCGCGGTCGCCGTAGCGGCCCACCAGCACCGGCTCCTCGTCCGGCAGCCGTACGTGCACCGCGACCAGCCCGCCCCGGCTGCCGCCGAGGGCCAGTTCGCGCAGCCACTGGTGGGTCAGCGTGTACGAGGGCAGTACCGGGAAGCAGTACACGCCGCGCAGGCCGTCCTGGCCCCGGCTGTCCGCGCGGATGCCGGCCCGGCGGATGCGCGGCCCGTTGGCCGCCGAGGTGAGGTGCACGAACATCGCCATGGGCGGTGATGCTAGCCAAGGGTGCCGACACGCGGCGGGGGCGGATGGCGCACGGTCGCGCCACCCGCCCCCGCTCCCGGGGTCGTCGGGGTCAGGAGTCGGAGCCGAGCACGATGTCGGCGTGGCTGGTCAGTGGACGCCAGCGCTCGATCGGGGGCGTCACGCCGGTGACGGCGGGGGCCGGGGTGGGCGGCGGGGGCAGCAGGTCGGCCTCGGGCAGCGGCCCCAGGTCCAGGCCCGTCATCTGGGCGATGTCCACCACCGGCACCTGGAAGGTGCGGAAGGCGCCGAGCGGCGGCGGCTGGTCGGCCGCCTCGGCCTCGGCCAGCGCGGCGACGGCGTCCGGCAGGTCCGGGCTCTGGTCGAGCACGTACGCCGTCGAGGCGAGCACGCCGTCGTTGATGAAGCCGGTCACCTTCCAGAACGCCAGCGGGATCTGCACCCCGCGGTAGCGCGGGTCGTCGGGCCGCAGCACCGGGCCGGTGAGCACCACCAGCTTGCGGTCGAACCGCGCCGCGTGGTCGAGCAGGAAGTTCTCCAGCCCCTGCCAGAGCTCCTTGCCCTGGTTGAACGCGGAGTGCTGCGGGGCGGCGTTGGTGAAGTGGAAGGTGTCGCTGTTGGCGTCCCGTACGTCGCGCTCGTTGCCCCAGACCGGGTCGAGCCGGCGCACCAGGTGGCCGCGGTCGAAGTCGTTGTCGACGTAGAGCGCGTTGCCGGCCTGCTGGTCCTCGGGCACCCGGGGGTCGAGCCGCCACTGGCCCTCGCGGTTGAGGCTCACCAGCTGGCGGCCGTCGATGGCGACGGCCGTCGCGGCGGCGAGCCGGCGGTCGGGGCGCAGCAGCACCGTGAAGTGCGTGTACGGGAGGGTGACGGTGGCGATCGCGCCGTCGATCGGTCTGGGCAGCGGGACGACCGGGCCGAGGAAGGCGGGGTCGTAGCCGCCGCGCGCGGCGAGCTCGGAGGCGCTGGCGAACTCGGGGAGGACGCCGGCCCCGCCGGCGCCGACGGGGAACACGGATCCGGCTTCGTCCCGGCCGGGATCGGGGTGAGGTTTGGCCATGGATCGATGGTCACCGCTCTCCCCGGCGGCGCGCCCAGTGGCGTACGCCGACCGGGCGGGGCGCACGCATGAGCGAATGCGCCCCCCGGTGGGCGACCATGGGGGGTGAACGCCCCGTTCGCCGGGCGGGGCCTTTGGTCCCGGACCGTCGGCCCCGACGACCCTGGCCCGGCGCCCGGCGGCGGGCGATGCTCCAGGTAGCGGACGGCTGCGGGTACGTTCCGGGTACGTTCCGGGATCTTCCGGGAGGTTTCGGGAACTCCGCGGACGGAGTCGCACGTACACAGGACGACCGGCCTCCGGACGACCGGACGGCCGGGGACCCCGACAGATCGGCCGGACGAGGTGAACGGCGTGCAGCATGCCACCGTCGGATCAGTGATGACCAGCCCCGTGGTCCGGGTGGCCCCCGAGACCGGATTCCGCGAGATCGTCTCCCTGCTCGCCGAGTACGACATCACCGCCGTGCCCGTCGTCGACGGCGACGGCAGACCGCTCGGCATCGTCTCGGAGGCCGACCTGCTGCGCACCCTGGCCGCGCAGGAGGACCCGGGCAGCCTGCTGCCGGCGCCGACCCTCCCCGAGCCCGGCCCCGGCGGCGCGGTCACCGCGGGGGACCTGATGACCGGCCCGGCACTCTGCACCACCCCCGGGACCAGCGTGGTCGCGGCCGCCCGGCTGATGAGCCGCCACGGCGTCAAGCGGCTGCCGGTGCTGGACGAGGAGGGCCGGGTGACCGGCATGGTGAGCCGGGGCGACCTGCTGCGGGTCTTCCTGCGCGAGGACCGGGTGATCCGCCGGGAGATCGTCGAGGAGGTGCTCGGACGGGTCGCCGGGGTCAGTCCGGCGTTGGTCGGTGTGGAGGTGGACCAGGGCCGGGTGGTGCTCAGCGGCACCGTCGGCGAGCCGCACCTGATCCCGATCGTGGTGAACCTCTGCCGCTCGGTGGACGGTGTGGTCTCGGTGACCGACCGGCTGGAGAGCGACCGGCCGGAGACCGAACGGCCGGAGAGCGACCGGCCGGTGACCGACCGGCTGGAGGGCAGCGGCACCCCGGTCGCGGCGCCGTAGGGGTCCGTCCGGCGGCGGCGCGGTGGCGGGAAGCGGGGGCCCGAGTGAGCCGTGGGGGCCCACGGGCGTGCGGGGCGCGGAGTCCGCGCTTCCGCGCGCCGGGTCGCGCGCGGGATCCGGAGCATCCGGTTCGCATACCGCCGTACGTGGCGGGTATGTCACTCTCCGTGCAGGTTCGCGCCCCAGTGGCGGCGGCGCGGGGCACCGGGGAGGCGACCGTGGCTACGGTGTTCAGGGCCGACTTCGGTTCGGCGGTTCAGTGGGTGGCGGGCAGGTCGAGCGCCTATCCCCACATGGGGCCCACCAATCCGGGCGATCACAAACTCGACCATCTCAACCGGGACTTCTGCCCCGGTGGGGTCCTCAGTGCGGTGCGGCGTCCCGGCGGCGAGCTGTGGAGCTGCAACCTGCTCACCACCGAGGGCAGTCCGCAGGGCTTCCAGGTGCGGGCCGGTGACGTCCTGCGGGCCCGGGTCACCCTGCCGGTGGAGCTCGGGGCCTGGCCGGCGATCTGGACCTGGCGCGACGGCGGCAACGAGATCGACGTGTTCGAGTACCACCCGGACCACCCGGACCTGCTGGAGGTCTCCAACCACGTTCGCGGCGGCTACCGCTACTGGCACGGCGCCTCCGCCGGGGTGGCGCCCGGCGCCACCCTCGACCTGCGGACGGTGTTCGGCGCCCGTTCGGTGGACTGGTTCGCCAACGGCCGGCTGATCCACGCCGACCGCCGGGGTGTCGGCCAGGGCTGGCACGCCTACCTGATCGTCAACATGTCGGTCTCGGACGGCACGTACCACGACCGTCCGCCGGCGGACGGGCCGGGCCGGCTCAGCTGGACCTGCCACAGCCTGACGGTGGAGCGGCCGTCGCTCACCCCCTGGGGCGCGGCGGGGGCGGCCGGTGTCGCGGGGGTGTCCGCGGAGCTGTCGGCCGAGGTGTCCGGGCTGCCGGAGGTGGTGGCGGACGTCCCCGGGGTGATCGCCGAGGCGGCCAGGCCGGCCGCGGAGCCGCCGGGGCTCACCGCTCCGGAGGAAAGGTCGCCGTGATCAGACCGCGCGGGCCGGAGCGCTGGAACCACACCGTGTGCCGGCGCGGCCCGATGTGCGCGGGGAAGGTGACGTAGAGGTCGTCGCGGGGAGCGCCCTCGTTGCCGGGGGAGAGCGCGGCGTCCACGGCCCGGGCCGCGAGGTCGCGCAGCAGTGCCCGCACGGTCAGGGCCGCCGCGTCGGGCGCGATGGCGAGGGCGGCGAGCTCGTCCCAGAGGCGGGTCGACACGTAGGTGATCGGCGAGTGGCCGAGCGTGGGGTGGATGCACCCGTCCTCCAGGGGGCGCAGCAGGCCGGCCGCCAGCAGTCGCTGGCTGTCCGTGACGGGTGCGCCGCCGTGGGTGGGGAAGCCCGGCGGTGTGGGGCCCGCCGCCGGTGGAGGGAGGTTCATGACGCGAACGGTACCTCCGCCCGGCGCCCGGGTGTCGTGCGATCGCGGGGGTGTTCGACAGGGCGTGAGGTCTCTGCTACGGGGTGCGGTTCGCGTGCGGATCCGCCGGCGTGCGCCGGGCCCTTCCTCGGGCCCTCCGTCGTCCGCCCGGCCGGCGGGCGGGGGCCGAGGGCGCATCGCGAGGGCCGCACCCCGCTCCGTGGCGGGGTGCGGCCCTCGTGGCGCGTCCTGGCGCGGGCGGTCGGGGTGACCGCCGGGCGTCCCGACTACTCGACGACCAGCTCGACCGGGATGTTGCCGCGGGTGGCCCGGGAGTAGGGGCAGACCTCGTGTGCCTGCTTGACCAGGAGCAGGCCGTTCTCGCCCGCGAGCGAGTCGGGCAGCTCGACGCGCAGCACCACCGCGAGGCCGAAGCCGACCCCGTCCTTGCCGATGGAGACCTCGGCGGTCACCGACACCTCGCTGGTGTCCACCCGGGCCTGCCGGCCGACCAGGCCGAGGGCGCTCGCGAAGCAGGCGGCGTAGCCGGCCGCGAACAGCTGCTCGGGGTTGGTGCCCTGCCCGTTGCCGCCGAGCGCGGCCGGCATCGCCAGGGCGAGGTCGAGCTGTCCGTCCGAGCTGACCGCGCGGCCCTCGCGACCGTTCGCCGTGGCCACAGCGGTGTAGAGCGCGTCCATGTGAGGGCTTCCCTTCTCTCCTCGGCGGCCGCCCGGCCGCCCTCGACGACAAGTAGAGCACGCAATTCAATTGCGCACAACTCAATCGTGCGCGGGCTCGCTACCATGGGGTGCATGACCAAGCTGCCCCTCTCGGAGGTGCGGGACCTCGGCGAGGTGCCCGACGAGGACCTGCTCCGCCTCGACCACCAGATCTGCTTCTCGCTGAACGCCGCCTCGCGCGCCTTCAACGGCGTCTACCGGGTGCTGCTCAAGGACCTCGGGATCACCTACCCCCAGTACCTGGTCATGCTGGTGCTCTGGGAGCACGGCGAGCTGCCGGTCAAGCGGATCGGCGAGCACCTGCGGCTCGACTCCGGCACGCTCTCGCCCCTGCTCAAGCGCCTGGAGGCCGCCGGGCTCGTACGGCGCGAGCGCAGCGCCGAGGACGAGCGGTCGGTCACCGTCGGCCTGACCGCCGCCGGGGACCTGCTGCGCGAGCGGGCCTACGAGGTGCCGCGCCGGCTGCTCGCCGCCACCGGCCTGGCGCTGGAGGAGCTGGTCGCGCTGCGGGCGACGCTCGGCCGGGTCACCGGCACCCTCGACGCGGCGCTGCTCGACCCCGACCGGCTCGGTGCTCCGACCGGGTGATCCCGTACCCGGAAGTGTGATCTGGCTCACGCCGGCCGGCCCCGGACGTCGAGCGGGCGCTCGAATCCGCAGGTCAGTACGGTGAGTAAGAAACCGGGCGCAAACGGTCATATATTGCCAGCGCGATCCGGTTAACAAACGGCACCCCCCGAACGGTTACAGCACAAGCCCCATGGGCCGCCGGCGCACCATCCGGTGCGCCGGCCAGCTGACGGAAGGGAGGGGGAGCGTCGTGGAGATCCCGAGGTCGGGGCCCGTCCCGGACAGCGCCGTTCCCGCGGACGCGCTCGACCGGCTCCCGGTCGACTTCACCGCCTTCTACTGCGAGGAGCACCCCGGCTACCTGCGGTACGCCCGGCAGCGGCTGCGCCACCACGAGGACGCCGAGGACGCCGTCCAGAACGCCGGCGCGGTGCTCTACCGGAACTGGCGCCGCGCGCTCTCCAGCGCCAACCTGGAGGCCTTCGCGTTCAAGATCCTCAAGGACGCGGTGGCCGACATCATGCGCGAACGGCGCCGCACCGAGCGCAAACGCCTCCGGGTGATCGCCCAGCGCGACCCCGACACCAGCCAGAACGAGTTCGACGAACTGGCCGAGCTCGACATCCTGGACCGGGCGATGGAGGACCTCGGCCGGGCCGCGCCGATCCAGGCGGACGTGGTCCGGCTGCGCCAGGCCGGTCGCTCCTACCCGGAGATCGGCAACGCGCTGGGCATCGCGCACACCACCGCCCGCACCTACTACAGCCTCGGCCGCCGGCACCTGGAGTACCTGGTCGAGCAGGCGGGCCTCGAACCGGACGACCGGCCCGGGGCGCGCGGCGCGGCGGTCCCGGGCCCGGCCTCGTCCTCGTGCGGCCGCGGTGAGGGCGGCCCCACGGAAGCGGGACCGGGACCGGGCGGCGGGGGCCCGGGCGGGGTGCACCCGGGCGGTTCAGGCGGTGTCGGCGGCGTCGGACGGTGTGGTGGCACGGACGAGGAGGAGCACCGCGGATGAACCTCTCCGCCCTGCTGCGCGCCCAGGCCGAACTGGTCGAGCGGGAGTACCGCGATCACGACCCGACGGCGTTCACCCGCCGGCTGGCCGAGCGCATCGCCGCCGAGGACGCCGAGGAGCAGCCCCTCGCGCCCGGCGCACGCCCGTTCCTCGCGCGCGGGCCGTTACGCGGCGACCGCCCCCCGTCGGCGGGCGCCTCGGCGTCCGCCGGCCCCGCCCCGGGGCCTCCGCCCGGGCCCTGGGCGGCCCGGGGCGCAGGCCCGGGGGGCCGGGAGGTCCGGGAGACGGCCAGACGGGCCGGTGCCCGCTGCTCCGAGGACGGGCGGGCCGAACTGCGCCGGGACCTCCTGCACCTGTGCGGGGGCGTCGCCGCGGCGGCCGACCTCGACGAACTCGCGCTGGGCCTCGACCGGCCGGGCCAGAAGGCCGCCACCCGGACCCTCGGCTGCCTGCTGTACAGCATGGGCCGCACGGCCGACGCCGTGTTCTGGTGGCGGATCGCCGCGCAGGGCGGTGACCACCTGGCCGTGCACTGCCTGGCCGTCCACTACACCTCCGAGGGGCAGGACGAGGACGCCGAGTTGTGGCGCGGCCACGCCCGGGACCTCGCGGCCCCGCAGCGCCTGCCCGAGGTCGCGCTCGGCCCGGCCCGCCCGCTGGACCCGGCGGACATCGCCCGCACCCTCACCGAGGAGTTCGACGGCGAGATCGTGCTGACCCTGCGGGAGGCGGTCGCCCGGGCCGCGGTGCCCAGTTCACCGGCCACCGCGGCGCGCCCGGTCCGCGCCGCGGCCGTACCGCCGCAGCGCCGTCCACTCACACGGGTGCGCTGAACGGGGGCTTCGCTGAACGGGACTCCGCTCGCCGGTTCAGCCGCCCGTGACCTGCAGCACGCAGAGGATGTTGCCCTCGCTGTCCTTGAACCAGGCACCGCGCATGTTCTCGGACTCCACGACCCCGTCGACCGTCTTCAGCCCCGGTAGGTCGTAGTCCTCGAACGTGACGCCGTGCGAGCGCAGGGCCGACATCTCGGCGTCCAGGTCGGCCACCTTGAAGCTGGCCAGGGTGTGGGCGGCCTGTCCGCCGCTGGGTGTCTCGTAGATGCCGAACCTGGTGCCGCCGCACTCGAAGGACAGCTCCTCCGGGTTCTCCTCGACGACCTTCAGCCCCAGGGTGTCCTGGTAGAAGGCCTTGGCCCGGGCGAGGTCCGTGGCCGGGATGACGGCATAGAGTGGCGCGTCTGAAAGCATGTCGATCGCCTCCTCCCTCCAGGCTAGGGCCCGTCCTCGAACCCCCGCCTGCCGGGCGGACGACGGGGGTTCGAAGACGGGCCCCGGGTACCTCCTCGCCGCCGTGCCTCCCTTCGGGGGAGGAGATCCGACGGGCCGGCCGCGCCGGGGTCACCGGACGTGGCGGTCAGCGGCCGCGCCGGGTCACCAGGCGTGCGGGATCCGCTCCAGGACGCCCCCGGCGAACACCTCGTACAGCGGCAGCGTCTCCAGGTGCACATAGCCGATGTGGCAGTCGCAGACCGGCAGCGGGCAGGCCCGGGGGAGCAGCGCGGCACGGTACGAGCCGTCGTACAGGTTGCCCAGCGGGTCGCGGACGAAGTGGCAGCGGCGGATCGTGCCGTCGCCGTCCACCGACAGCACCGACTCGCCGGTGCGGCAGGGCCGCCCCGCGCTGGGGTGCGGGTGACGGCTGTAGCCGAAGTGCGGGTCCAGCGCCGTCCAGTCGGCGGCCTCGGCCTCGGTGTACGTGCGGCCCTCGGCGGCGTTCACCCAGAGGTAGACGGCGGGCGGCAGATCGGCGCGCAGCCGGCGGGCCGCCGCCAGGTGCTCGGGCTGCCCGACCACGCCGACGCTGTACCGGACGCCGAGCGCGTTGAGCTCCCGGCACCGGGCGAGGAAGCGGTCGTGGGTGATCTGGCCGGGGTGGTAGGTCACCCAGAGCGCGAGGGTGTCGAGGTCGGCCTCGGCGAGCCAGCCGGTCCGGCCGCTCAGGTTGGTCTGGATCGCGACCCGGCGGACGTGCGGCAGCCGGCTCAGGTCGACCAGCGCGCGCCGGTACCAGGACCGCACCAGCCCCTCGCCCCACGGGGTGAACAGCAGGGAGAGGGTGTCGCTGCCGCCCTCGCGCCCGGCGGCCCAGGCCGTGAACCGCTCCAGCGCGGCGCGGTCGGCGCGCAGTTGCTCGGGCGTGTCCCGCCGCTTGGCGAACGGGCAGTACGGGCAGTCGTAGTCGCAGGAGGCGAGCGGGCCCCGGTAGAGCAGGGTCAGGTCGAGTGCCCGTTCGGTGGCGTGGCCGAGGGCCGGCCCGGGCGGCCCGGGTGGCACCGGCATGCCGAGGAAGGCGCTCACTTCGCCTCGTAGTCGGCCATGAGGTCGCGGACCTCGGGGGAGAAGAGCATCGGGCCGACGGCGTCCGAGTGGGCCAGGCCCTCGGGGGAGAGCCGCAGCCGGCCGGCCGGGCCGCCGGCGTCCGCGGCCAGCCAGCCGCGCGCGGCGAACCCGGCCAGCTCGGCCGGGAAGTCCTCCTCCGGGGTGGCCCCGAAGCGGGCCCGGTACTCGGCCACGGACAGGCCCTCCGCCTGGAGCAGCGACTGCACCAGGTGCCGCCGGCGGGTCTCGGCGGGCGTCATCCGGCGGCCGACCTCCGCCCGGCCGAAGTCCTCGGTGGCCACGTAGTCGTCGATGATCCGCCGGACCTCGGTGGCGTTGACCGCGTAGTCGAAGGAGTAGTGCAGCCGCGAGGTGTACGAGCGCGAACCGCAGCCCAGGCCGACCATCCCGTCGGTCTGGCAGGCGTACTCGCCGCTGCTGATCCGGGGCGCGTCGGTGCGGCGGAACATCCGCATCGACACCTGCTCGTACCCGTGGGCGAGGAGGTGGTCGCGGCCGGCCCGGTACAGCGAGAGCCGCTGGGTGTCCCAGGCGGCCCGGTCGGCGTGGTCGTTCCGGTCGGTGCGGTCGTTCGGGTCGGCGCGGTCCGCCCGGCCGTCGTGACCGGCGCCGGCGGCGTCGCGCCGGGCGAGGCCGGTCAGCGGGCGGACGTACAGCGGGTAGAGGTAGAGCTCCTCGGGCCGCCAGGCGAGGGCGGCGTCCAGCGAGTGCAGCCAGGTGGCGCTGGTCTGGCCCTCGATCCCGTAGATCAGGTCGATGTTGAGGACCGGGAAGCCCGCGTCGCGGATCCGCCCGAGGGCGGCCTCCACCGCGGCCCGCTTCTGCGGGCGCACCGCCGAGCGGGCCTCCTGGTCGAGGAAGGACTGCACGCCGAGGCTGAGCCGGGTGGTGCCGCGCGCGGCCAGGACCTCCAGGCGGTCGGCGGTCGCGGTGTCCGGCGAGGCCTCCACGGACAGGGGTATCGCCCGCAGGTCGGCGCCGGTGCGGCGCTCGGTGATGTCGCAGAGCCGTTCCAGCTCGGCCGCGGTCAGATAGGTGGGCGTGCCGCCGCCGAAGGCCGCCAGCGCGAACCGGGCGTCGCCGTCCAGCGCCTCGCGCACCTGCCCGGCCTGCCGGTCGAGGGCGTCCAGGTAGGCGGTGGTGAGGCCCTCCGGGCTGCCGATCCGGGTGAAGAGGTTGCAGAAGCCGCAGCGCACCTCGCAGAACGGGATGTGGACGTAGAGCGACAACGCCTGCTGCGGCTCGCCGGCCCACAGCTCACGCAGCGCGGGGCGCTCCGGCAGCGGCCGGTAGGCGGTCTTGTGCGGGTAGGCGTAGACGTACGAGCGGTACGGCGACTCGGGTGCGGGGGTGGTCGTGGTCATGCGGGCGCGCCCTCCTCGGCGGTGCCGGCGGCCGGGGTGCCGGGTGCGGCGGGGACGGAGTCGGCGGTGACGGTTGCGGCGGGGATGGTGAAGTGCGCGTACGGGACCGTCCAGACCACCTCGTGGCCGATCCGGTGACCGGTGTAGCCGTCCTCGCCGTACGCGGTGCCGTGGTCGGAGCAGACGATCGCGAAGCACGGGCGGCGCGCGCTCATCGCGGCGAACAGCCGGCCGAGGTGGGCGTCCACGTACTCCAGGGCGGCCGCGTGGCTCTCCCGGGTGTCGCCGTGGGCGCGCTCCGCGCCGGGCAGGTGGAACCAGTTGGGCTGGTGCAGCGCCGAGACGTTGACGAACAGGAACAGCGGCCGCCCGGCGGGCTGCTCGGCGGCGACCCGCTCCGCGCACGCCACCTGGGCCTCGAAGGAGGTGGGCGAGGGCACGCCCATCTCCGGCGCCCAGTGGCTCTCCTGGAACATCCCCGGCAGGACCGAACCGAGCGGCCCCTGCTTGTTGAAGAAGCCGACCCCGCCGATGCAGACCGTGCGGTACCCGGCGCCGGCCAGCGCGCTCGGCAGGTCCGGAGTGTCGAACACCCAGGTGCGCGACTCGGTGGTCTCCGAGCCGGCGAACCGCGCCGCGAACAGCCGCGGGTGAGGCCCGTCCGGGCTCGCCGGCGTGGGCAGGAACCCGGCCAGGATCGCCTGGTGCGCCGCGTACGTGAAGCTGCCGGGCGAGTGCCGGCGCTCCCAGCGGCCCCCGGGCAGGTGCGCCGCGAGGTGGGGGATCCGCCCGGCGGCGGCCAGTTCCTCGGCCACGTCGAAGCGGAGCGTGTCCAGGGTGACCAGCAGCAGGTCGTGGCTGCCGATCACCGCGTTCATGTCGGGCATGGCGGGCACGTCGGGCACGTCGGGTGGTGTGGTCCGGGGGTGGTTCATCGGGTCGGTTCCATGGGTCGGAGGCCCGGGTGGGCCTGGTGGTGCCGGTCGTGCGGGTGCGGGCGGTCGGGCCGGAGCGTGCCGTCGGCCAGCAGGGCGGCGAGCTGGGCGCCGTAGGTGTCCAGGCCTTCGGCGGGCCCGCCCGGCAGGCCGGTGAGATTCGGCAGCAGGTCGCCGAAGGCGTTCACCTCGCCGACCACCGCCCGCCGCCAGCCGGAGGCGGGCAGCACGTCCACCCCGACCATCCGGGCGCGGGGGAAGCAGACGGCGGCCCGCTCGGCCGTCTCCAGCACGGCGGGCCAGCCGGCGCCCGCCGCCTCCCGGGCGAGGGCCAGGCTGCCCCGGGCGCCGCCCAGGTGGAGGTTGGTCATCGGCTGGGTGCTGGTGCGGACCACCACATGGGTGGCGCGGCCGCCGATCACCACCACCCGGAGGTCCGCCGACCGCCCGTTCTGGGAGGCCTTCGGTATCCACCGCTCGACGTGCAGGCCGTCCGGGGCGAGCCGGTCGACCAGCTCGGCGACCTCGTGCTCCGCCCGGTAGCGCCGCACCCGCAGCGAGTTGTGCAGCCCCCGGGAGGGGCCGGACGGCGCGAGCTCGACCGAGGTGGTGGCCAGCACCCGGCCGGCCGGGCCGAACTCCAGGGCGACCACACCGGAGGCGGAGGAGCCGTGCGCCGGCTTCACGAACACCCGGCGCATGCCCGCCCCGCGCAGCCGCTCCTTGAGGTCCTCCCACCCGGCGACCGGCCCGCCGCCCAGCGCGGGCGGCACCGGCACCCCGGCGGCGGACAGCAGCGCGTGCGCCCGGCGCTTGTCGAACATCACGGCGATCTCCTCCGGATCGCCCAGCAGCCGCACCCCGGGCACCCGGGCGACCTCGCGCAGCGCGGCCGTCACCCCCGCGTACCAGGCGGCCCCGCCCTCCACCCGGGTCGGCGCGTACGAGGTGCCGAGCGCCGGGCCGCGCAGCAGCTCGTCCACGGCCGGCTCCTCGCCCGGTGACTCGATGCGCAGCAGCGCCCCCTCGGCCGGGCGGCGGCTGCCGCGCAGCAGGTCGAGCCAGGGCAGCACCTCCGGCTCGGGCAGGCCGGCGGCCCGGGCCGCGGCGGCGAACAGTGTCACTCGCCGGTGCCCGGGGTTGCCGAGCACCGTGAGCCGGTCGGTCCGTCCTCCGGTCATCCTCCGCCTCCCGTCTCCTCGGCCGCCGGGCCCGCGGCGGTGGCGTCCCCGCCCGCGGCCCTGTCCTCCGTCGTGGTCCTGCTCCTGCGTGGCCCTACTCCTGCGTGGTCCTGCGCGGGGTCCTACTCCGCGACCGCCACGTAGCGGTCCTCCGGGTCGTCCTCCTCCTCGGCGTACGAGAGGTCGACGTCGACGCCGGGCAGCGCCTCCACCAGGCGCTGCTGGAGCTCCTCGGAGATGTAGTGGTGCCGCAGGTCGAGCGAGCGCAGGTGGGTGAGCGGCTGGCCCTCCAGCAGCGCCGTGGCGCCCTCGTCGGTGAGCAGGCCCATCGACAGGCGCAGCGTCTCCAGCCGCGCCACCACCGGGGCGTGCGCCACGGCGGCGGCGATCTCGTCCTGGTACTCGCTGTTCTGCAGGCCGAGGCGGCGCAGCGCGGGGAAGCGCGAACCGTCCAGCAGCGGCGCGAGGTCGCCGATCGTGGAGTCCCCGCCGTACTCGTCGACCCCGAGCCACAGCTCCAGGCCCTCCAGGGCGGGCAGCTCCGAGCCGGCCACACCCTGCACCACCGAGGACGGCAGGCCGCCCGACTCGAACCGCAGGGACCGCAGCCGGTCGTGGTGCACCGGCTTGAGCCCCAGGCCCGAGCCGCCGCGCACCACCAGCTCCTCCAACCGGGGGAACTCCGTCAGCAGCGCGGTGACGTCGCACATCTCCAGCCAGGAGATCTCGCACTCCTCGGAGGTGACGTCGGCCAGGAACAGCGCCTCCAGGCCGGTGAGCCGGTCCGCGGACCGGACGACGGCCTCCACCACGCCGGTCACCGAGGTGTAGTCGCGAGTCCACCAGGGGCCGAGGACGAGGGCCCGCACCCCGGCCGGGTCGACCGCGTCGAGGAAGGCCGACCAGCGGGCGGCGAAGTCGGACTCCGAGCCGTAGTCCACCGCGATCCGCCAGGCCGTGGCGTCGGGCGCGGGCAGCTCCCGCCCGTCCGGCGGGACGGGGAGGTCGAACGTCGGCAGTCCGTGGAACGACGAGGGGTGGGTGGGGTACACGGGCGGGCTCCTGTGGCACCTGGCGGACGGACGGGGGAACGGAACGTACGGGAGAACGAGCGACGGACCTCTCCGGGAACGGACGACCTCTCCGGGAACGGCGGACGCCACTCGGCGACGGCGGACGCTACTCGGCGACGGCCACGTACCGTCGGCGGCCGTCCGGCTCACCGCCCCTTGAGAGGTCCAGCTCCACACCGGTCAGGGCGTCGCGCAGCCGCTGCTGGAGCCCCTTCGAGAGGAAGTGGTGGTGCAGGTCGAGGGAGCGCAGGTGAGTGAGCGGCTGGCCCTCCAGCAGCGCCGTGGCGCCCTCGTCGGTGAGCACGCCCATCGACAGGTCGAGCGACTCCAGCCGGGCCACCACCGGTGCCTGGGCGACGGCGGCGGCGATCTCGTCCTGGTACTCGCTGTTCTGCAGGCCCAGGTGGCGCAGCGCCGGCAGGGCGGTGCCGGCCAGGAACGGCGCCAGGTCGTCGATCGTGCTGTCGCCGCCGTAGTTGGCCACGCCGAGCCACAGCTCCAGCCGCTCCAGCGCCGGGAAGTCGCAGGAGGCCACCGAACGCACCACGGTCGCCGGCAGGCCGCCGGCCTCGAAGCGCAGGGCCCGCAGCCGCTCGTGCCGCACCGTGCGCAGCGCCAGACCGCCGTCGGTGCCGTCCCAGTCCTCCGAGGCGCCGCGTACGACCAGCTCCTCCAGCAGGGGGAACTCCGTCAGCAGCGGCGTCACGTCGGTCAGCTGGAGCCAGGAGATCTCGCACTCCTCGTAGGTGATGTCACCGACGAACAGCGCGCGCAGCGCGGGCAGCCGCGAGGCCGCGTCCAGGATCGCCCGCAGCGGGCCGGCGAAGCTCTCCGGGTCGTCCGACCACAGACCGATCACCACGGCACGCACCCGGCCGGTGTCGACGGTGTCGAGGAAGCGCTCCCACAGCTCGGTGAAGGAGTGCCCGCCGTCGTACTCCACGCCGATCTTCCAGGCGGCCTCCGCCGCGTCGGGCAGCGCCGTCCCGGCGTCCAGGGCCTCGCGGAAGTCCAGGACCGGTAGGTCGTGGAACCGCTGGATGTGCTCGTTGACCGTCATGCGCTGCTCCTCGTGGTCGGACGGGACCTGTCTACCAGTCGGGTCCGACAGCCGGGCGCGCGGGTCCGGCGGCACCACCCGTCGGCCCGGGGAGCGGGCTGCGGCCGTCGTGGGGCACGGATTGTCAGACCCCTGCCCTAGCTTCGGAGCGTGAGATTCCGACGCCCGTCGGAGCGGCCGGGGAGGGCTGATGTATCGCCAGGGTGATGTCTTGATCGTGCCGGTCGGGGAGGCCGCGGTGCCCGCCAGGGTGGGCGCGATCGCGGCCCGGCCGAGGGACGCGCGCGGCCGGATGGTGCTCGCGCTCGGCGAGGTCACCGGCCACGCGCACGCCGTGGTCGGTCCGGGTGAGCTGCGCCGGGAGTCCGGGCCGTTCGGCGCCGCGTGGCTCCACCTGCCGGAGGGCGGCCGGGTCGTGCACGAGGAGCACGCCGCGATACCCCTGCCCAAGGGGTGGTACCGGGTGGTGCGCCAGCGCGAGTACGTGCCGGGCGCGGTACGGGTCGTGGCGGACTGAGTCCGCACCCGGGGCCCCGGGGCCTTGAGGTCCTGGGCCCCCGAGCCCCCGGGCGTCGGGGAACGGCCGCGGGCCGTGAACGTGGTGGAGCGGTGTCGGCGGGACGGCCGACGGGATCGGAGAGCGTGATGGCAGTGGAACCGACGGTCGTGCCCGGAGAGGTCACGGCCCGCTGGCGGGCGAGCGCGGCGGCCACCGGCCCGGCCGACCGGGCGGCGGTGGAGCGCGCGGTGCGGGCCGCCTACCGCGCGGCCGGGCTGGCCGAGCCCGAGACCGTACGGTGGTGCGACTCGCCGCTGCAGGCCGCCGAGGCCGCACTGGAGCTGCGGGCCGCCGGCGCGGTGAGCGTCCGTGAGGCCGTTCGCACCGGGCCGTGGGAGCGGGCCAGGCGCGGGGCCGTCGAACGGCTGGGGGGCCAGGCCTGGTCGCCGCTCTGGGCGCTCACCGGGGGCGAACTCGGCCCGGCCACCGAGGCCCTGGCCGGCCGGGTCCGGGACGCCGTGCTGGACCGCTTCGCCCCCGAGCCGGACTTCGAGGAGGACGACGAGGCCGACTTCCGGGCCGCGCGCGCCCGCCGCACCGCGGGCCGGCTCGCCGTGCTGGACGCCGTACGGGGCCAGCACGACGCCCCCTGGCTGGCCGCCCTGGAGGCGGCCGGCGAGCTGGAGCGGTCCGACGGCCTCGCCGCGCTCGCCGAGATCGCCCGCGGGGCGGGCTGGTGGTGGCCGTACGAGCGGGTCGCCCTGGTCAGCGAGCGGCCGACCGCGCTGCACCGCGACGAGGCGGGCCGCCTCGACCACGCCGACGGTCCGGCCCTCGCCTACGCCGACGGCTTCGCGCTGCACGCCTGGCGCGGCATGCCGGTGCCGGCCGACTTCCTGGCCACCCTCGGCACGCTCACCCCGGAGCGGATCCGCTCCGAGGAGAACGCCGAGCTGCGCCGGGTGATGCTGGAGCACTACGGCTACGACCGCTACCTCGCGGACTCCGGGGCCGAGCCGCTGCACCGGGACGAGACCGGCGTGCTCTGGCGGATCCAGCTGGACGACGACGAGCCGGTGGTGATGGTCGAGGTGGTCAACTCGACCGCCGAGCCGGACGGTACCTTCCGCACCTACTGGCTCCGGGTGCCGCCCGGCACCCGCACGGCCCGCGCCGGCGTGGCCTGGACCTTCGGCATACCGGAGGACGAGTACCACCCGCAGCGCGAGACCTGAGCGGGCAGGCATGCTCAAGTAGGCCGTTGAGTGGTGGATGTGTCGTTCCGCCGGGCCTCGTGTGCGGGCCCCGGTCGCGGCGACCGGACGAAGCCGACGGGCTCGGTACAGTGGGTACCCGGAGGAAAGCGGCTACCTCGGGGGGAGTCCATGCAGGAGGCGGGCGGAGATCCCGTGCAGGCCTGCCCGATCGGGCCGGTCGTCGACCTGGTGTTCAGCCGCTGGACGACGCCGATCCTGTGGACGCTCCACGCGGACGGCCGCCAGCGCTTCGTCGAGCTCCAGCGCAGGATCGAGGCGATCACCCCCAAGGTGCTCACCCAGCGGCTGCGGCAACTGGAGCGGGACGGCCTGGTCCGGCGCACCTACTTCGCCGAGGTCCCGCCCCGGGTGGAGTACGAGATCACCGAGCTCGGCCGCAGCCTCGCGCCGCTGTTCGCCGCGCTCGCCGACTGGTCCGCCGCCCACCTCGACCGGGTCGCGGACGCCCGCGAGGCGTACGACCGCGACCCCGCGCACTGACGCCGGGCCCCCGGGCGGTCCTGGACGACCCTCCGGCGCACCGAGGTGGGGGTGCTCGGTGCGCCGGGGCGGGCGGGATCCTCTCAGGAGCCGCCCTCGTCAGGAGCCGCCGCCGTCAGGAACCGCCCTCGCCGGGCGGGACGTCGCGGTAGGGGTTCCGCGGTGCCTGGACCGGCTTGACCTCCCGGACCTCCAGACGGGGTGCGGCGGTGGCGGCCGCGCCGGGGACGGGACGCCAGACACCCGTGACCTCGACCCAGGAGTCGGTGGCCGGTGCGGCGGTGGTGCCCGTCACCTGGACCCGGAGCCTGCGGGCGTCGGCCGCGCAGCAGTTGACGGTGAGCCGGTTGAGGTACCACTCGCCGGCCTGGGAGCCGGGCGCGGCGAAGCCGGTGAGCCGGACGGTCCGCCCCTCCAGGCTCTTCGCCGGGTCGTGGCTGCGGCCGATGAACTCGGTGAGCGACATCGGGGTGGTCGGCCGCTCGGCGAGCCCGGCGTAGGCGACCTGCTCCACCGGGGCGGTGGTCCCCTCCCGCTGCGCGGTGAACGCGCCGAGCGCGGGCGGGGCGAAGAACAGCAGCGCCACGGCCGGCACCGCGAGCAGCCCGGCCACCCGCGGGGCACCCCCGTGGCCGTGCCCGTGCGCACCGCCGTGACCCGGTGCGCCGCCGTGCCCGTGCCCGCTGCCGTGGCCGTGCTCGCCGCCGTTCGCGTGCCCGTGCCCGTACCCGTGTGCGTCGCCCCCTTCGTCGGGCGTGTGCCCGGCCCGGTGCCACTGCGCGCTGCCGTCGGCGGCCCGGCTGAAGCGCAGCACCGGCTCGCGCGGCGGGGTCAGCCCGTGCACGGCGTTGACGATCCCGACCAGCACCAGCAGCACACCGGAGACCACCAGCGGGACGTGCAGGCCCTCCTTGACGTACTGGAGGTAGACGTCGCTGCCGACGGTGACGCGCAGCAGCGCGGCGCCGAGCAGCGCGAGCAGCAGGGAGGGGAACAGGACGCGGGCGATGCGGCTCACAGGAGGACCCCTCCGACGGCGAGGCTGGCCAGGACGGCGACGATGAAGGTGGCGGCCGGGAACCGGGCGGCGAAGGAACGGCCGAAGGTGCCGGACTGCAGGGCGATCAGCTTGAGGTCGACCATCGGGCCGACCACCATGAACGCCAGCCGGGCGGTGGGGGAGAAGCCGGTCAGCGAGGCGGCGACGAAGGCGTCGGCCTCGGAGCAGACCGCCAGCACCACGGCCAGCACCGCGAGGGCCAGCACCCCGATCCACGGGGAGTCGGCGAACAGGTCCAGCACCGAGGGCGGCACCAGCACGTTGAAGGTGGCGGCCGCCGCCGCGCCGACCACCAGGAAGCCGCCGGCGTGCAGGAAGTCGTGCTGGAGGCCGCGCGCGAACCGGACCACCGGCCCGTCCTCCTCCTCGTGCTCCTCGGGAGCGGCGGGCAGCCGCAGCCACTCCTCCCGGCCCAGGCGCAGCCAGAGCCAGCCCATCACGACGGAGGTGAGCAGCGAGGCGACCAGCCGGGCGGCCACCATGCCGGGCTGCCCGGGGAAGGCGATCGCGGTGGAGACCAGGACGACGGGGTTGACGGCCGGTGCCGAGAGCAGGAAGGCGAGCGCGGCCGCCGGGGCGACCCCGCGCTTCATCAGGCTGCCCGCGACCGGCACCGAGGCGCACTCGCAGCCGGGCAGCACCACGCCCGCCGCGCCGGCCACCGGGACGGCCAGGGCCTGCCGGCGCGGCAGCAGCCGGGAGAAGAGGTCGGGCGGGACGAACGCCCCGATCGCGGCGGACACCACCGTGCCGAGCAGCAGGAACGGCACGCCCTGGACCACGATGGCGATCAGCACGGTGCGCCAGGTGGCCAGCGCGGGTGCGTCCGAGAGGCCGAGGAGACCGGTGCCGAGCAGCAGCACCGTCACCCCGACGGCGACGGGGACGGCGACGGGGACGGCGACGGCGGCGAGACGGCGCGGGCCCGGCGTGCGGGGGTTCGGGCTGTGCGGGGTCGGGGCGTGCGGGGTCGGGGCGTGCGGTTCGAGGGTGTTCGTGGTGCGGGTGGGCAGTTCGGGTGCTGCCGGTGGGCGTCGGCGCGGCGAGGTGGGGCTCGCCGGCGGTGCGGTGACGGTGGGGGTGGTGTCGGCCATGTTCCCGCCCTGGGTGACTGCCAACGGTCGTCGGCAGGCGGTGGGTGCTGTGCCGGATCCCGCTGCCGGAGCGTGGTGACGACGGCATGGGGCGGCGCCCGCTCGGCTCCGGTGCGAGCGGCGGTGCCAGATTAGCGCTTGATAATCATCTTCATCTAGAGGCGCGAGGCCGGGACTTTGATGTGGACGCATCATGCAGTCGGAGGCTGTTGTCCCGTCAGTCCTCGTAAGGACGTTGCGACCTGACCCGGCGCCCGACCAGACTGGCCGCCATGACTCCGCGACACCGCAGCACCGTCCTGGCCGCGTCCCTGCTGGCGCTGGCCTCGCTCACCGCCTGCTCCGGCGGTGACGCAGGCTCCTCGTCGACCTCCGCCATCGGACGGACCGGTGCCGCGCCCGCCTCGCCGACCGGATCCGCCACCCCGGCCGCCCCCTCCGACGGCACCCGCACCTCGGCCACCCTTGCCCCCGCCGGCGCCGCCTCCGCCGCCGAACTGCAGGAATCCGTGGCCCAGTTGAAGCGACGGGCCGCGGCGCTCGACCTGGCCGACGCCACCTTCGAGGTCCGGGACGGGGTGATCAAGGGCAGCGCCGCGGGGGACGCGCGCGACAAGTTCGCCGCGCTCGCCAAGTCGGGCCGCCTCACCGTCCGCCCGGTCCTGGCGGTGCTGCCCTCCCTCGGCCCCGGTGGCGCCCCGGCACCGGAGCTCGTCCAGGGCGCCGTACCGCCCGCGCTCCAGCAGACCCTGCGCACCTACGACTGCACCGACCCCGCCCGCGCCACCGCGGCCGGCGCCACGGCCCCGGCCGAGCCGGCGCTCGCCTGCAGCGCCAAGCCCGAGCAGGGCGTCCGGTACGCCTTCGCACTCGGCCCGGTCGCGCTCGCGGGTGCGGACCTGGACGGCGCCAAGGCCGCGTTCGACGGCCAGAACGGCGGCGGCTGGCAGACCACCCTCGCCTTCAACGCCTCCGGGACCCGGAAGTTCGCCGACCTCACCGGCCGCATCGCCACCGAGGCCGCCCCCGGCAACCAGCTCGCCGTCCTGGTGGACGACGTCGTGGTGTCGCACCCGTTCGTGCAGGGCGCCATCACCGGCGGCCAGGCCGTCATCGCGGGCAACTTCACGGAGGCCGACGCCAAGGGCCTCGCCGCCCAGCTCACCGGTACCCTCCCGGTGGCGTTCACCCTCTCCGACCTCACCGTCACCCGCCCGTCCGGCGCGGGCCCGGCCTCCGCGACCCCGAACCCGGCCCTGACCCTGGCCCTGACCGCGACCCCGACCCCGAGCGCCTCGCGCTAGCGAGCGGCCCCCGGCCCGGCGCACCCGGGTGCGCCGGGGCGGCAGCGCCGGCTCACCCCGGCAGCGGCCCG
>NZ_JBSGFD010000049.1:0-45136 GCF_053603215.1 Kitasatospora sp. NPDC004240
GGCGGCCCGGTGCCCCGGCCGCCGCTCCGGGCCGAGGGGGCTCAGCGCAGCGCGTCGAGCTGGTCGAGGAACCACCGCTGCGGCGGCAGCGCGGTCGCCGCGGCGACCAGCCGCTTGGTGCGGTCGGCGCGCTCCCCGGCGGGCATGCTGAGCCCGGCGTGCAGCGCCTCGGCGGTCGCGATGACGTCGTACGGGTTGACGCCCAGCGCGTCCTCGCCCAGCTCGGCGTAGGCCCCGGCCTCGCGGGAGAGCACCAGCGCGCAGCCCTCGTCGGAGACCACCGGCACCTCCTTGGCGACCAGGTTCATGCCGTCCCGGATCGGGTTGACCAGGGCCACGTCGGCCATCCGGTAGGCGGCCAGCGAGCGCGCGAAGTCGTCGTCGACGTGCAGGATCAGCGGCTGCCAGTCGGGCGTCGCGAACTCGTCGGTGATCTCGGCGGCCAGCCGGCGGACCCGGTCGGTGTAGTCGCGGTACTCGGCGAGGTCGGTGCGGGACGGGTAGGCGAAGGCGATGTGCACCACCCGGTCGTGCCACTCGGGGCGGGTGCGCAGCAGGTGCCGGTAGGCCAGCAGGCCGCGGACGATGTTCTTGCTGAGCTCGGTGCGGTCGACCCGGACGACGGTGCGGCGCCCGCCGACCGCCGCGCGCAGGACGGCGAGCCGCTCGTCGACGTCCGGGCGGTGGGCGCGCTCGCGCAGGAAGTCCGCGTCGGCGCCGAGGGCGTGCACGCCGAGGACGGTGGTGCGCCCGGCGTGGGTGACGGTGAGCGCCTCGCGGTCGACCTCGGCGCCCAGCAGGGCCTCACAGCAGTCGGCGAAGGCGAGCGCCCAGCGGCGGGTGAGGAACCCGGCCCGGTCGGCGCCGAGGACCCCGGTCAGCACGGCCCCGGCCACGTCGTCCGGCAGCAGCCGGAAGTACTCGGGCGGCGCCCACGGGGTGTGCGAGAAGTGGCCGATGCGCAGGTCGGGGCGGGCGGCGCGGAGCAGTGCCGGGGTGAGCGAGAGGTGGTAGTCCTGCACCAGGACGGCGGCGCCCGGGGCGGCCTCCGCGGCCAGGGCGGCGGCGAAGGCCGCGTTGTACTCCCGGTAGGCGGCCCACTCGGTGCGGAAGTCCTCGTCGAAGGCGGGCGCGGTGGGTGTGGCGTACAGCAGGTGGTGCACGAACCAGAGGGTGGAGTTGGCGACGCCGTTGTAGGCGCGCGCGAAGGTCTCCGGGTCGATGTCGAGCATCCGTACGGCCTGGCCCCCGACGTCGTGCCCGGCGCGGTCCAGGCGCCCGTCCGGGGCCTCGCGGGCGGCCCGGCGGTCGGCCTCGCCGAGGGCGGCGCAGACCCAGACGGCGTCGGGATCGTCGATCGCGGACAGGCCGGAGACCAGGCCGCCGCCGCCGCGCCGCAGGGTCAGCGTGCCGTCCGCCGCGGCGCCGAACGACACCGGTCCCCGGTTGGAGGCCACCAGCACGGGGGCGGTGCCGGTCGGACTCGAACGTTCGGTCGTGAGATCGCCCATGGTTGGAACCTTGCCGGGGGGCGGGGTCGGCAAACGCTCAGAGCACCGGGTGGCGGCCGGTGTACTCGGGGACGGTGTGCATCGGGGGCCGCTCCAGGGCGGTCACCGGGTGGCTGTGGGCGGTGAAGGTACGGGTCAGCGGATCGCGGGTGAACTGGGTGAGCAGCGGGTGCACCAGGTCGGCGGAGGCCTTCAGCCGGTGGGTGCGGTCGAGCCGCTCCAGGGCCGTGCGGTAGATGGTGGCCGCCATCCGTCCGAGCGCCTGGCCGTCCTGGTGGCGGTGGTGGCGGACCCCGACGTCGACCTGGGCGAGGGCGTCCAGACCGGCGGTCTCCAGCGCGTCCACGAGCAGGCCGAGCTCGACGCCGTAGCCGGTGGGGAACGGCAGCCGCTCCAGCAGCGAGCGGCGGGCCGCGTACTCGCCCCCGAGCGGCTGGACGAAACCGGCGAGTTCCGGCCAGTGGAGGTTGAGCAGGGGGCGGGCGACCAGTTCGGTCACCCGGCCGCCGCCCGACGGGATGACCGTGCCCTCCCCCGCGGCGGAGCCGCTCGATGTCACCTCCAGCGGCCGGTCGTACATGGCCTTGACCAGCTGGATCCCGGGATCGGTGAGCAGCGGGCCGACGATGCCCGAGACGAAGGCGGGGTCGAACTCGCGCAGGTCGGCGTCGACGAAGCAGACGATCTCGCCACGGGTGACCAGCAGCGAGCGCCAGAGCACCTCGCCCTTGCCGGGGGCGGCGGGCAGCCGCGGCAGGATGTCGTCGCGGCGCACCACCCGGGCCCCGGCGCCGGCGGCCGCGGCGGCGGTGCCGTCCGCCGAACCCGAGTCGACCACCACCAGCTCGTCGACCAGCGGCAGGCGCTCCATCAGCTCGCGCCGGATGGTGCGGACGATGTCGCCGACCGTGGCCTCCTCGTCCAGGGCGGGCAGGACCACGCTGACGGTGCCGGCGCGGCCGGCCGCCCGCTTGGCGTCCAGCAGGGTGCGCACCGGACGGTCGGCCGCGCTCCAGGAGCGGCGGCGCAGCCAGGACGCCACCTCCGGGAGGAGCTCGGGTGTCGGTTCGGCGGGCACGGGCACACTCCTGAGGATCGCTGACTCTGCTCGGGTGAAACGGTCCATCTCGCGTGGCGGACGGTCCCTTTCGGCATTGACGCCTTCGGATACAGTCTTCGTACAGCGGTCGGACCTTCGCACGCCGGGGTCACCGCTGAGCAGGACCACAACTTCACAGAGCTCATCCAGAGGGACTGAGGGAACGGCCCGTTGACGTCCCGGCAACCTTCTCGCGCGGCTGTCGTACAGGCCCCGGCGGGACAGGTGCCAATTCCGGCCCGTGGCGCGCCCGCGTCACGGGGAAGATGAGGAGAGAGGCCTCCGCCATCATGGCTATCGACACTGCCGCACCCGTCAGCACCGTTGACCTCGGCCCCGCCGCCGCGCTGTCCTGTCGCGAGTGCGGCACCCGGTTCCCGCTCGGCCCCAGCTTCGCCTGTCTGGAGTGCTTCGGTCCGCTGGAGATCGCGTACGACTTCGGGAGCGAGGCCGCCGAGGAGCTGCGCAAGCGGATCGAGTCCGGTCCGGCCTCCATCTGGCGCTACGCCCCGCTGCTGCCCGTCCCGGCCGACGTCGCCTCGAAGCCCAACCTGAACCCCGGGTGGACCCCGCTGGTGAAGGCGGACAACCTGGGCCGCGAGCTCGGCTTCACCGCCCAGCTGCACATCAAGGACGACTCCGGCAACCCGACCCACTCGTTCAAGGACCGCGTGGTCGCCTGCGCGATCGAGGCGGCGCGGGCCTTCGGCTTCACCACGCTCTCCTGCTCCTCCACCGGCAACCTGGCCGGCGCGGTGGGCGCGGCCGCCGCCCGGGCCGGCTTCAAGTCCTGCGTCTTCATCCCGCACGACCTGGAGCAGGGCAAGGTCGTCATGGCCGGCGTCTACGGCGGTCAGCTGGTCGGCATCGACGGCAACTACGACGACGTGAACCGCTTCTGCTCCGAGCTGATCGGCGACCCGGCCGGCGAGGGCTGGGGCTTCGTCAACGTCAACCTCCGCCCGTACTACGGCGAGGGCTCCAAGACGCTGGCGTACGAGATCTGCGAGCAGCTCGGCTGGCGGCTGCCGGAGCAGATCGTCATCCCGATCGCCTCGGGCTCCCAGCTCACCAAGATCGACAAGGGTCTGCAGGAGCTCATCAAGCTCGGCCTGGTCGAGGACCGCCCGTACAGGATCTTCGGCGCCCAGGCCGCCGGCTGCTCCCCGGTCTCGGCCGCGTTCAAGGCCGGCCACGACGTGATCCGGCCGGTCAAGCCGGACACCATCGCCAAGTCGCTGGCGATCGGCAACCCGGCCGATGGCCCGTACGTGCTGGACATCGCCCGCCGCACCGGCGGCGCGGTCGAGGACGTCACCGACGCCGAGGTGGTGGCCGCGATCAAGCTGCTGGCCCGCACCGAGGGCGTCTTCGCCGAGACCGCGGGCGGGGTCACCGTCGGCGTGCTGAAGAAGCTCGTCGAGACCGGTCAGCTGGACCCGGCCAAGGAGACCGTCGCGATCAACACCGGCGACGGCCTGAAGACCCTGGACGCCGTCTCCGACGCCGGCATGACCACCGTCATCCGGCCGTCGCTGGAGTCCTTCCGGGCCGCCGGCCTCGCCTCCGTCTGACCTTCCCCGCCCCGCTCCGCCCCCCAGCTAGGAGAGCCACCGCCATGAGCGCCAACGTCCGCATCCCCACCATCCTGCGCACCTACACCGGCGGCGCCGCCGAGGTGACCGCCGAGGGCGCCACCCTCGGTGAGGTCATCGCCGACCTGGAGAAGAACCACGCGGGCATCGCCGCCCGCCTCCTGGACGACACCGGCAAGCTGCGCCGCTTCGTGAACGTGTACGTCAACGACGACGACGTGCGCTTCGCCGAGGGCCTGGCCACGGAGATCAAGGACGGCGCCGGCGTCTCGATCATCCCGGCGGTGGCCGGCGGCTGCTGAGGCCCCGGTGACGGTCGGGCCTCTCGGCCGGGTCGGCCCTCTCGGCCCGGTCGACCTCGTTGTCCGGCCGGCTCGACCGGCCTGACCGGCCGGTCGCTCCGATTGGCCTGATCGATGCGGTCCGCCGGCCCGGTGCATTCGGCCGGTTCGGTTCCGTTCGACCTGTTTGACCTGTTGAGCCGTCTTCACGTCCGGAATTGCACTCTCCGGACGTGAAGGCGGCTCGTCGTATTGCGGCGTGAATTTTTAGTCGCCCCGGTCGGAGTAGAGTTTCGCCCGGAGGGGAACGGGGCGCCCCCGCCCCGTCCGGCGGGCGAGACCCGCGTCCGCCCCGAAGCCGTGAATCATGTCAGGCGGATGTCAGAATTCATGAGGGGATTTGGGTAATTCGCCCGCCATGTCCGGGACGGAATGCCGAGTTCACCCGGTTCTGGCCCGACCTGTCCCTTGATGGACCGAGCGAATTCGTATCGGCTGGGCCTGTTGCAGAGGGCGTCTATCCGGATACATTCAGCCGCGGTCGACGCAATCACCCGTTCACCGGAGTCCGTCCGGGGCCCGGCCGGGGATCGCGGTGTGCAGGGCTGCGCTCAGGGGGGGTTCCCCGGGCCGGCCTCAACCAGACCCGGGCCCGCAGACCTGCGGGCGCGTGAAGGGCCAGCACAGCACTAGGGGAGTTCGGAATGGCTCAGGGCACCGTCAAGTGGTTCAACGCGGAGAAGGGCTACGGCTTCATCGCGGTCGACGGTGGTGCGGACGTCTTCGTCCACTACAGCGCGATCCAGATGGACGGCTACCGCACCCTTGAGGAGGGCCAGCGGGTCGAGTTCGAGATCTCTCAGGGACAGAAGGGCCCGCAGGCGGACATGGTCCGCGCGGCGGTCTGAAACCTTCCGGCTCCAGGAGTTCGGCTCGGCCCACCGGCTGGTGGACCTCTCGCTTCGCGACGGGCCCGTACGTATCGGCGTACGGGCCCGTCGGCGTGTCCGGGGTGCCTCCGCCCCCGGGCCCGCGCGGTGTCGGGGAGGCGCCCGGCGCGGGCCCCGTCGACGGTCGCGCGGCGGGGCGGGAGGGCCTCCGCGGCGGGGCGGGAGGGCCTCCGTGGAGGGGCGGGCGCGGCTCGCGGGATCGCCGATTGGGCTTGCACTCGCCACCCCAGAGTGCTAATCATTGGCGTTAGCACTCACAGCTTGAGAGTGATAAGCGGACCGGGTCGGTGAGGCCCCAGGGAGCGGTAGGGGAATGGACCCCCGCACACCAGGGCCGTCCGTCGCGGGCACCCCTTGGTCCGAGCAGTCGACCGTGTCCCGGAGGACCACTTCAGATGGCCAAGATCATCGCCTTTGATGAGGAAGCTCGCCGCGGCCTTGAGCGTGGCATGAACCAGCTCGCCGACGCAGTGAAGGTCACGCTCGGCCCCAAGGGTCGCAACGTCGTGCTGGAGAAGAAGTGGGGCGCCCCCACGATCACCAACGACGGTGTCTCCATCGCCAAGGAGATCGAGCTCGAGGACCCGTACGAGAAGATCGGTGCGGAGCTCGTCAAGGAGGTCGCCAAGAAGACGGACGACGTCGCGGGTGACGGCACCACCACCGCCACCGTGCTCGCCCAGGCGCTCGTCCGCGAGGGTCTGCGCAACGTCGCCGCCGGCGCCAACCCGATGGCCCTGAAGCGCGGTATCGAGAAGGCCGTCGCCGCCGTCTCGGACCAGCTGCTGGCCCAGGCCAAGGACGTGGAGACCAAGGAGCAGATCGCCTCCACCGCCTCCATCTCGGCCGCCGACACCCAGATCGGCGAGCTCATCGCCGAGGCCATGGACAAGGTCGGCAAGGAAGGCGTCATCACCGTCGAGGAGAGCAACACCTTCGGTCTGGAGCTCGAGCTCACCGAGGGCATGCGCTTCGACAAGGGCTACATCTCCGCCTACTTCGCGACCGACCTGGAGCGCATGGAGGCGACCTTCGAGGACCCGTACATCCTCATCGCCAACTCCAAGATCGGCTCGGTCAAGGACCTGCTGCCGCTGCTGGAGAAGGTCATGCAGAGCGGCAAGCCGCTCGTCATCATCGCCGAGGACGTCGAGGGCGAGGCCCTGTCGACCCTGGTCGTGAACAAGATCCGCGGCACCTTCAAGTCCGTCGCCGTCAAGGCCCCGGGCTTCGGCGACCGCCGCAAGGCCATGCTCGGCGACATCGCCATCCTCACCGGTGGCACCGTGATCTCCGAGGAGGTCGGCCTCAAGCTGGAGAACGCCGGCGTCGACCTGCTGGGCACCGCCCGCAAGGTGGTCATCACCAAGGACGAGACCACCATCGTCGACGGTGGCGGCGACAGCGACCAGGTCGCCGGCCGCGTGAACCAGATCCGCGCCGAGATCGAGAACAGCGACTCGGACTACGACCGCGAGAAGCTCCAGGAGCGCCTCGCCAAGCTGGCCGGCGGCGTGGCCGTCATCAAGGCCGGCGCGGCCACCGAGGTGGAGCTCAAGGAGCGCAAGCACCGCATCGAGGACGCCGTCCGCAACGCGAAGGCCGCCGTCGAGGAGGGCATCGTCGCCGGTGGTGGCGTCGCGCTGCTGCAGGCCGGTGTCGCCTTCGACAAGCTGGAGCTGGACGGCGACGAGGCCACCGGTGCCAACATCGTCAAGGTCGCGCTGGAGGCCCCGATCAAGCAGATCGCGACCAACGCCGGCCTGGAGGGTGGCGTCGTGGTGGAGAAGGTGCGCAACCTCCCCGCCGGTCACGGCCTGAACGCCGCCACCAACGAGTACGTCGACCTGGTCGCCGAGGGCATCATCGACCCGGCCAAGGTCACTCGCTCCGCGCTGCAGAACGCCGCCTCCATCGCGGCGCTGTTCCTCACCACCGAGGCCGTCATCGCCGACAAGCCGGAGAAGGCCGCCGCGGCCGCCGGCGGCGGCATGCCGGGCGGTGACATGGACTTCTGATCCCGCTTCCACGGGATCGGACGAGTCTCCGATCGCACGGGCGGTTCCCTCCGGGGAGCCGCCCGTGCGGCGTTTCCGGGGTGGCCCCGGAGGGGGCCCCGGGGCTTGGGTGCTCCTGGGGGTGGGGCTTCGGCGGTGGGGGCCGTGGCTCCGGCCGTGGGGGCGGGTGGTGCGGGGTTTGGGAGAATGGGCGGATGGCTGCTGACGACGACATCGAGACCGCCCTGCACAACGCGAGGGCGCTGATCCTCGCGGACCTGACCGCCCGGGACGCGGCGGACGCCGCCGTGGTGTCGCTGGTCGAGCAGGCCGTGACGCATCGGCGCTGGTGGCTGGAGCAGTGGCCGGACGGCACCGAGTACGTGCTCGGGCTGGTCGCCCAGGACGTCCAGGACGCGCTGCTGGAGTCGCACGGCCGCTGGCCGCTGTGCGCCGCCTGCACGGCCGACGGTGACCCGCACGCGCTGAGCGTGGAGCCCGAGCTGGGCCCGGAGCCGCACTGGGTCTGCGGCAAGGAGGGCAAGGTCGTGGCGCCGGTCGGGCAGCTGACGTAGCCCCGTCGGTCGGTCCGGCGCCCTGCCCGCGCCCGCCCCCGCCCCCGCCCCGTTCGGGGCGGGGGCGTTCGTCGTCAGGCGGATTCCAGCCGGGCGAGTTCGGCCGCGAGGTTGGTACGGGCGGGGCCGTCGAAACGGGCCAGGGCGGTGGGCGTGCGGTACAGCGCGGGGAGCGCGAGCAGCTGGCGCAGCACCGCCGCGCGCCCGGCGCGGAAGTCCGGCTCCGGCACGAAGGCGTACTCGGCGCGCACGGCGGCCGCGTACGCGCCGTACGCCTCCGGGGTGCCCCCGAGCACGGCCAGGTCGGCGTCGCAGAGCACCTCGCCGTCCCGGTCGCCGGGCTCGGGGTGGTGGGTGACGGTGAGCAGGACCAGCCGGGCGACCTCGGCGACCAGGGTGCCGGGGAGGCCTGCCTCGGCGAGGGCCCGTTCGGCGAGGGCGGCGCTGCGCTCCTCGTTCTCGGAGCGGTCCGGGCGGTAGACGGCGTCGTGGAACCAGGCGGCCAGCCGGACGGCGTCCGGGGCCTCGGCGTGCCCGGCGAGCGTGTCGACGTGACCGAGCACCGCCCGCAGGTGGGCGGTGGTGTGGTAGTGGCGCTGCGGCTCGGACCAGCGTCGCAGCAGCTCGCGGCCGTACGGCTCGGGGTCGACGCGGGCGCCGCAGCGGCGGAGCAGGGCGGTCCAGGCGTCGAGGAGGTCGGCGGGGTCGGTTGGGGCGATGGCGGGGGCGGTGGCAGCGGGGCTGTCCGGCGTGTCGGGGTGGTCGGCGGAGGTCGGCATGGCGACATTCTGCTGTGCGGGGCCGAAGGGTTTCCCGGGACCTCCGCGATCTCCTTGCGGTGGTTCGGCGGTTCCTGTGGACTGGATATGCCGTTGGACGATATATATAGACGCATGACTGAACGTGCCATGCAGGAGCCGACGCTGCTCCTTCTCACCGCACTGGCCGATGCGCCCAGACACGGCTACGCGCTCATCCAGGAGATCGCCGAGATCTCCGGCGGCCGGGTCAGGATGCGGACCGGAACCCTCTACGGGGCGCTTGACCGGCTGCTCCAGCAGGGCCTGATCGAGGTCGCCGCCGAGGAGATCGTCGACGGCCGGGCCCGGCGTACCTACGCGCTGACCGAGGGTGGCCGTGAGGCCCTGGCCGGGGAGGCCGAGCGGCTGCGGATCGTCGCGGCCGAGGCCGAACGGCGGCTCTCGGCCGGCTCCACCCCGAGGGCGACGCGTACCTCGGGGACCACGAGGACCAGGGGGGCCTTCGCGTGATCGAGGTCAGTTTCGCCTTCCGGGCCGCGCTGCGGCTCTATCCGGCCAAGTACCGCCGCGAGCGGGGCGAGGAACTCGCCGATGTCTTCGCCGAGGCCACCGAGGGGGCCGGTCCGCTGGCCACCGTTCGGGAGGCGTCCTCCCTGGGCGCGTACGGGCTGCGTATGAGTCTGGGTCTCGCCCCCACCTCGCCGGGAGGCCGGATCGCGGCACTGGCCGCGCCGATGGTGGCCGGGGCGATCGCCGGGATGGTCGTCGGCCCGTGGCTCGTCGAGCCGAAGATCGCGTACTTCTGGCTGACGCAGCGGCCCGGGAGCTCCGGCCTGGCGCTGTACGCGCTGACGCGGGCCCTGGTGGCGTTGCCCCTCCTGCTGGCGGGGGCGGCACTGCTGGGCCGCTGGACGGCCGTGCGGGTGCTGGCCGCGGCGGTCTCCGTCGCCGCGGTGGCCGATTTCCTGATGATCGCAATGGAGTCGCCCGCGAGCTGGTGGGCCGGCTTCACATTCGCCAGTGACCTGCCGTTCGTCCTGGCGGGCCTGTTGGTGCTGGCCGCGCCCGTGGAGCTGGTGGAGGCCTCGACCCGGCGCTCCCGGATGGCGGTGCTGGCGGCGGTGGCCGGCGGGCTGCTGCTGGGCGTGATGCAGGGTCCGTACATGATCCAGCTCTCCGGTGACCGGGGCTGGGCGGCGGTCCTGCTGGCCGGTTCGCTCCTGCTCGGGGTCTCGATGTGGCGCGACTGGGAGGTGCCGGCGGCCGTCGGGCTCGCGACCCTGCCGCTGACGGCGGGCTTCTGCCTCTTCGTCGTCTGGGACCAGGCCGGTGTGGGCGGCCGGCTGCTTTCGCTGGTCGCGATGGCGGGGCTTGCCGTGATGGTGCCGGCGCTGGTCCTGCTGCGCAGGGGCGCGGTGCCGTCGTTGAGGGGCGGGGGTGTGCGCACGACCCGGTGACGGGGCTCGGCCGGGTGGGCGGACGGGGTGATCGGAGGACCGGTCGGCGGGGCGCTCCTGGCGGTGATCCGTGGGGCGATCCGAGGGGCGATCGGCGCGGGGGCTCGCGAGGGGACCGGGATTGTGGCAGATTGGTCTACATGTCTAGACCAATCTTCGAAGTCATCGCGCTGACCACCCAGGATGCCCAGGCGGCCGAGTCGGGTGGCGCCGACCGGCTCGAACTGGTCACGGACATGGCCGCCGACGGGCTCACCCCGTCCGTCGGGGACTTCGCCGAGATCCGCGCCGCCGTGGACATCCCGCTGCGGGTCATGCTGCGCATCCGCGACGGGTTCACGCCCGGCGACCTGGACGAACTGTGCGCCCGGGCCACCAAGCTGCGCGCCGAGGGTGCCGACGAGTTCGTCCTCGGGTTCCTCGATGCCGAGGGGGCGGTGGACCTGGCCGCCACGGAGGCCGTCGCCCAGGCCGTGGCCGGCTGCCGCTGGACCTTCCACCGGGCGATCGACCACAGCGTAGACCGGGCCGCCGTGCGTGCGGCGGTCGGCTCACTGCCCGGGTTGGACACCTTCCTCACCTCGGGTGCGGCGGGTGGCGTGGACGCGGGCCGCGAGGTGCTGCTGGCCGAACTGGCCCGCGCGGGGGAGCCCGGGTACGGCCAGCGGATCCTGATCGGCGGCGGCCTGCGGGCGGAGCACGTCCCGGACCTCCGGGCGGCCGGGTTCGACGCCTTCCACGTGGGCGGTGCCGTACGGGCCGACGGGTGGCGGTCGCCGGTGGACGCGGGCAAGGTCGCGCAGTGGCGGGCTTTGATCGACGGCTGACGGGTGACCGCTGACGGGCAACCGCTGACGGCTGACGGATTTCGCTCGACGAATGGCGGATGACAGATTTTGAAATCTGTCATCCGCCATTTGCTATCCGTCGTCCGTCATCCGAAGTCCGGCGACGGTCATCCGTCAGCTGTCATCTGCCGTCCGTCATCCGCCACCGCTCAACCGCCACCGCTCAACCGCCACCGCTCAACCGCCATCGCCCATCCGTCCGCCCCGTCACCCCAACTCCACCGGCAGCGGCTCGCTGTGCAGCACCGCGAGCCCCGACACCGCCCGGGTGAGCGCCACGTACAGGCGGCGCAGTCCCGTCCGCTGGTCCGGTTCGCCAGCGACCACCGCGGCGGGTTCGTCCAGGACCACGTAGTCGTACTCCAGACCCTTGGCCAGCGACGCCGGTACCAGGGTGAGCCGGGCCTCCGCGCTGGTCTCGGTGCCCGGCGCGAGGAACGACAGGCCGGCCGCCGTCAGGGCGTCGGCGAGCACCGGGACGCGCTCGTCGGCGGCGATCAGCCCGGTCGAGCCCTCGCGCTCCAGCGCGCGGTGGCAGGCGGCGACCACCTTCGCCTCCAGCGCGCCCGCCTCCGGCACGTGCGTGATCGTCAGCGACCCGGGCGCCTCGCGGACGGAGGTGGCCGGGGCGAGCCCGGGGGCGATGGCGGGCAGCAGCCGGGAGGCGTAGGCGATGACCTCCTCGGGCACCCGGAAGCCCTTGGTGAGCTCCTCGATGTGCGCGGCCGGCTTGCCGAGGTGGTGCAGGGCCTCGGGCCAGCCGCCGGTCGCCCAAGGGGTGGTGCCCTGGGCGAGGTCGCCGAGGACGGTGGCCGAGCCGGTGGTGCAGCGGCGGCCGACCGCGCGGTACTGCATGGGGGAGAGGTCCTGGGCCTCGTCGAGCACCACGTGGCCGAGCGAGGGCGTGCGCTGCACCAGGTCGGCGGCCTCGTCGACGAGGACGGCGTCGGCGGGCGTCCAGCGGGCGGTCCTCACCGAGCGGTCGGGCCTGGCCCGGAGCACGGCGCGCTGCTCGTCCTCGTCCAGGACGCCGTCGGCGCACTCGGCGAGGAAGTCGGGTTCGGAGAGCAGCCGGAGTACCAGCTTGGCCGGGTCGACCGGCGGCCAGCACTGCTTGACCACGGCCTTGACCGCCGCGTTGCGGGCCACCGCGTCCTGCACCCGGTCGTCGGGGGCCTCGCCGCCCTGCTCCATCTTCACCAGGACGGCGTGCGCGATCCGCTGCGGCAGCGCGTCCCGGGCGGCGCCGTAGCGGATGTCGCGGCCCTTCAACTCCTCGATGATCTCGATCAGTTCGTACGCCGGTACGCGCCAGCGCCGGGAGCCGCGGACGACCACGCAGGCCTCGGTGGGCAGGGTGATGCCGGAGCGCACCGCCCGGCGCAGCACCTCGGCCATCCGGGCGTCGCCCTTGAGCCGGGCCGCCCCGGGGTCGTCCTCCGCCCGGACCTCGACGTGGGCGACGAGCTGCTGCACGGTGGCCTGGGCCACGTCGAGTTCGCCGAGGGCGGGCAGCACCTGCTCGATGTAGGAGAGGAAGGCGTTGTTGGGGCCGATGACCAGGGTGCCGGTGCGGGCCAGCCGCTCGCGGTGCGCGTACAGCAGGTAGGCGACACGGTGCAGTCCGACAGCGGTCTTCCCGGTGCCGGGGGCGCCCTGGACGCAGATCGAGCCGGTGACGTCGGCGCGGACGATCTCGTCCTGCTCGGGCTGGATGGTGGCGACGATGTCGCGCATCGGTCCGACGCGGGGCTTCTCGATCTCGGCGGCGAGCAGCGCGGAGGCGGTCTCCGGTTCGGCCGGGTCGCTGAGGTGCTCGTCCTCGTAGGCGGTGAGTTCGCCGCCGGTGTAGCCGAAGCGGCGGCGGCGTTCGACGTCCATCGGTTCGGTGCGGCTGGCCCGGTAGAACGGCTGGGAGACCGGCGCGCGCCAGTCGATCACCATCGGGTCGCCGCCGGCGTCGTGGACGTGGCGGCGGCCGATGTAGAAGTTCTCCCCGCCGCCGCCCTCGGACCGCTCCGCGCTGATCGCGTGCAGGTAGTCGAGGCGGCCGAAGAACAGCGGGGTGTGCGAGAGGTCGGCGAGGGCGGCGATCCGGGCCTCGATCTGGTTCTGCAGGACGAGGGCGGTGACCCAGGTGCCGGTGACGTCGCGGATGTCGAGGGCCTGGACGTCCTCGCGCATCGCCCGCAGCGCGGCCCTGGAAGCGGCCAGGTGGTCGCGTTCACGCTGGAGCGGATCGGTGGTGGGGGTGGCGGGCACGGCGAACCTTCCCGGCTGCCCCGGAGACGGGCGCAGCGGATCGTAGGAGCTTCACGGTGGAGATCGGCCGACCGGTTGCCGTGCGGTCGACGCCTCCCCCGGCTGCCTGCGGGAGTTCAGCAGGTACCACGGTTCGGGAGGGGGCAGACGAACGATCTTAGACCTCCGGGCCGCCCGGTTCCAGCCCCTTTCGAGGGGGACGGCCTCCCGCGGGCCCGGCGGTACCGGACCCGCGGGAGGCCGGGTCATACCCCGGTAGGGCTGCCATCAGGGAGTACCCGACCAAGGTCTAAGGGCTTCCGTACACCCGGAGGACGACCTACGTCCCGCCGGATACGGCCTTTGGGGTGATGTGCCCGGCGCGTTCGGAACCTACCGTGGAAGACATGAGCACCGTACCCGCGGCGCCTCGCGTGCCGTCCCCCAAGAACCAGAAGTCCACCTCCACCCGACCCTCCGGCTCCACGGCCGCCACCGGCCCGGGCCGCCGCCACCACCCCTTCCGGACCGCCGTCCGCAACGTGGGCATCGCCCTCGACACCGCCGCGCGCGTGGTCTTCCTCGGGCGCGACGGCGTCTAGTACCGAGGCCCCGGCGGTCGAGCACACCGGCCGCCCCGGGGCCACCGGCCGCCCTGCCACCGACCGCCCTGTCACCGACCGCCCTGTCACCACCGACCGCCCCCGTCGCCGGCCGCCACTGTCACCGGCGTCACCGACCGCCCCGGCGCCACCGGCCCGTCAGCGGGCGGTCGCGGAGGTCACAGCACGTCGTCCGCGTCGATGATGCGGTAGGCGTACCCCTGCTCGGCGAGGAAGCGCTGCCGGTGGGCGGCGAAGTCCTGGTCGACGGTGTCACGGGCCACCACGGAGTAGAAGTGGGCCGCGTGGCCGTCGGCCTTGGGCCGCAGCACGCGGCCGAGCCGCTGGGCCTCCTCCTGCCGGGAGCCGAAGGTGCCGGAGACCTGGATGGCCACGGTGGCCTCGGGCAGGTCGATGGAGAAGTTGGCGACCTTCGAGACGACCAGCACGCCGATCTCCTTGGCGCGGAAGGCGTCGAAGAGCTTCTCGCGCTGGGCGTTGCTGGTCTCGCCCTTGATCACGGGGGCGCCCAGGACCTCGCCCAGCTCGTCGAGCTGGTCGATGTACTGGCCGATGATCAGGGTCTGGTCCTTCTCGTGCTTCTTCACCAGGGCCTCGACGACCCGCCGCTTGGTGGCGGTGGTGGCGCAGAAGCGGTAGCGCTCCTCGGGCTCGGCGGTGGCGTAGGCGAGCCGTTCGGAGTCGGTGAGGGTGACCCGGACCTCGCAGCAGTCGGCGGGCGCGATGTAGCCCTGGGCCTCGATCTCCTTCCAGGGCGCGTCGAAGCGCTTGGGGCCGATGAGTGAGAAGACGTCGCCCTCGCGGCCGTCCTCGCGCACCAGCGTGGCGGTCAGGCCGAGCCGACGGCGGGCCTGGAGGTCGGCGGTGAACTTGAAGACCGGCGCCGGCAGCAGGTGCACCTCGTCGTAGACGACCAGGCCCCAGTTGCGGGCGTCGAAGAGCTCCAGGTGCGCGTAGACGCCCTTCCGCCTGGTGGTCATCACCTGGTACGTGGCGATGGTGACCGGGCGGATCTCCTTCCGGGTGCCGCTGTACTCGCCGATCTCGTCCTCGGTCAGCGAGGTGCGCTTGACCAGTTCGTGCTTCCACTGGCGGGCCGAGACGGTGTTGGTGACCAGGATCAGCGTGGTCGACTTGGCGTGCGCCATGGCGGCGGCGCCGACCAGCGTCTTGCCGGCGCCGCAGGGCAGCACGACCACGCCGGAGCCGCCGTGCCAGAAGCCCTCGACGGCCTGGGCCTGGTACGGGCGCAGCTGCCAGCCGTCCTCCTCCAGATGGATCGGGTGCGCCTCACCGTCCACGTACCCGGCGAGGTCCTCGGCGGGCCAGCCGAGCTTGAGCAGGACCTGCTTGATCTGGCCGCGCTCGGACGGGTGGACGACCACGGTGTCGGGGTCGACCCGGGCGCCGACCAGCGGGACGATCTTCTTGGAGCGCAGCACCTCCTCCAGCACCGGGCGGTCGGTGGTGGTGAGCACCAGGCCGTGGGTGGGGTGCTTGGTGAGCTGGAGCCGCCCGTAGCGGGCCATGGTGTCGGCCACGTCCACCAGCAGCGCGTGCGGCACCGGGTAACGCGAGTAGTTGACCAGGGCGTCGACCACCTGCTCGGCGTCGTGCCCGGCCGCGCGCGCGTTCCACAGGCCCAGCGGGGTGACCCGGTAGGTGTGGACGTGCTCGGGCGCCCGCTCCAGTTCGGCGAAGGGGGCGATGGCGCGCCGGCAGTCGGCGGCCCTGGGGTGGTCGATCTCCAGGAGAAGCGTTTTGTCGCTCTGGACGATGAGCGGTCCGTCGTTCACGCGGGGAAGCCCTCCACTGGCTCGGCTGGTCGGACTGGTTCGACGCAGACCCTCCAGTGTCGCGCATCCGGGGGCGCGGGTGGGCGGCTACTTCCACTCGTAGACCTTGCCGGTGGACTTGCCGCCGGCGTCGACCTCGAACTCGAAGACTCCGACGACCCCGTTGAGCTTCTCGAACCGCGGTGAGGCGGTGCTGAAGAAGAGCGAACCGCGGAAGCTGGTGCCGCCGTTCTCGGTGAAGTGGCCGATGCCCGAGCCGTGCCAGCTGAAGGTCTGGCCGTCGGAGGTCATGTCCACACCCTGGCCCTCGCCGTAGAGCGTGCCGTCGGCCCGGAGTTCGGACTCGTACGTGCCCCATTCGGTGACCGGGATCCCGTAGGTGGTGCCGGTGCCCTCGAACGACACCTCGACCACGGGGTGTCCGTCGGCGGTGGCGATGACCCGGCGGACGGTGTCCTGGGCCTGGAGTTCGCCTATCAGATCGCCGAGCATGATGGTTCCTTCCGGGAGTCCCCCCTTCCCCCTCCCTCCGGACTACGCCGCGGGGCGGGCGCCGTCAACCCTCGGCCGGCCCGGCCCGCCTCCCGTTCGGCCCGCCTCCGCGGCCCGCCTCCCGTTCGGCCCGGTGACCGTGGCGCCCGCTCCTCGTTGAGCACGGCATGAACAAGTCGAAGCGTGTCCTCACCGCTCTCGCCCTCGCCGGTTCGGCCCTGGCCGCCACCGCCTCCTCCGCCGGTTCGGCCCACGCCGTGGCCGGGATCGGCGAGGGCGTGGGCGGTCCGCTGGCGGCGCCGGGCTTCCTGCTCGCCGACGTGGTCAGCGGGGGCAGCCTGCCCGTCGGCCAGGGCGAGATCGGCTCGCTGGCCGACCAGGCGATCAAGGAGAAGATGAAGCAGTCCCAGCAGGGTCACTGACCGCGCCGACGGCGGTGGCCCGGACGGTGACGGCCCGGACGACGGCCCCTCGCCGCTCCCGGGCCGTCGTCGCCGTCCCGGCTCTCCGTCACTCCTCCACCTCCGCCACGCCGGTGATCCGGTGCAGGGCGAAGGTGCGCAGCTCGTCGGCGTGGTGGTCGAAGGCGGTGACGTAGCCGCCCTCGACCTTGACGGGGTCGACCACCCGCTGGGAGGCCAGGCCCTCGGCGTTGATGTAGCCGATCCACATCCGCTCGCCGAGCAGGACGGCGGTCTGCAGCGCGGCCAGGGTGTCGGCGGCCGCGGTGCGCGGGAGTTGACGGGTGTCGGTGCGGGCGGGGCCGTTCTGGTGGAGGGTGGCGGCGGGGCCGGCCACGGTCTCGCGGCGGACGGCGGTGGCGGCCCGGTCGCCCGCCCGGACGGCCTTGACGGCGGCGCCGAGCAGCGCGTCGTCCGGGGTCGGCGGGCCGTCCGGGACGGGTGTCGGGGCGCTGCGCGGCGGGGTGCGGTGACTGTCCGGCCGGGTGATCAGCACATCGCCCTCGGCGGACTCGGCGGCCGGCGCGTACCCCATGGCGCGCAGGGTGGAGAGCAGCACGTCGGGGGCGGCCTGGGCGGCCAGGACGGTCGGGGCCAGCAGCCGCAGCCGCAGGTCGACGGAGCGCCGGTCGGCGAGCACCTCGGCGAGCAGCTTGGGGTCGTCGCAGCGCAGGTACGAGGAGGCGGCGCCGACCCGCAGCACGCCGTGCCGCCGCGCCACGTCGTCGATCAGGTAGGTCAGCGGCTGCGGGACGGGCGTGCGGGAGTGCTGCTCCAGGAAGGACCGCAGCTCGGCGGCGGTGCGGCCGGCGTCCAGCGCGCGGCGTACCGACGCGGTGGTGAAGCGGTAGACGGTGGCGCCGCCCTTGGACTCGACGTCGGCGCAGAGCGCGAGCGCCTGGGCGAGCGGGGTGAGCAGCGGGCCGGGGGCGATCGCGGTGAGGTCCGGCTGCAGGATGACGTGGTCCAGCGGCCGGGGCAGCAGCGGGGCGAGTACCTCGGCGGGGTCGGCCTCGGCGGTGAGCAACGCGCGGCCGGGGGCGGCGAGGGCGCCGCGGCCGGTGACGCCGAGCAGTTCGGCCTCGGCGAGGGTCCGGTCGACCAGGTCGTCGCGCAGGTCGCGGGGCGCCCGGCCGCCGGGTGCGGCGGTGGCCGCGGGGGCGGCCTCGCCGGGGTGACCGGTGACCGGCCCGCCGCGCAGCGGGCGCTGCCAGCGCAGCGTGGGCAGCAGCTCCTCGGCGGTGGCGGGGGTGCCGGGAGGCAGGACGGCGAGCAGGGCGAGGGTGGCCCGGCGGACGGACGGGGCGAGGGTGCGGTCCAGTTCGGGGCCGAGGGCGGCGCGCGGCTTGCCCTTGCCGTCGGGGGTGCCGGTGAGCGCGGCGACGCGGGTGGTGGCGAGCCAGGTGCCGGCCAGCAGCGCCCAGCGGTCGGCGGCGTCCTGCTGGAGCCAGCCGTCGTACGCGGGGGTGGGTGCCCAGCGCTCGTCGGCCTCGCCGTCGGGGGCCAGCAGGCCCGCGGTGTAGGCGAGTTCGAGCCAGAACGCGGTCTGCTGCTCGGTGGTGTCCAGGGCCTGCGCGGTGCGCTTGAGGTCCCGTACGCCGAGGCCGCCGGCGCGCAGGGTGGGCGGCGGGGTGAGGCCCCAGAGGTCGAGCAGTTCCTCGACGACGCGGACGGCGGTGTGGGCCTGGCCGGCGGCGGCGGCGTCCACGGCCTGTGGATCGCGCGGGGCGGTGGTGGGGGCCGGCTCGGGCGCGGCCGGTTCGACGGTGCGGTGGGTGCGGCCGCCGCGCAGGTGCAGGGCGAGCTCGCGGGGCAGCACCACGCTGCCCGGGCCGGAGGGCAGCAGCAGGCCCCGGGCCAGCAGCCACTCCACCGGGCTCTGCGCGTCCTCGGCGGTGACCGGGCGGGCGGCGTCCGGGACGGTGCCGGTGGGCGGGCCCCAGACCAGGCGCTCCAGCAGGCGCAGCGCCGGTTCGGGGGCGGTGGCGAGGAGGGCCTCGCAGCGGGTGCGGTCGGCGAGCAGGGCGGTGAGCGCGGCGACGGCGGTGACCGGGTCCGGGGTGGCGGGCAGCCCGGCCGAGGCGAGCAACTGCTGGAGCCGGGCCGGCGACATGCCCACGGTGGCGTCGGCGAGGGTCGGGCCCAGGCCGGTGCGACCGGGGTTGGCGGCGGTCGGTGCCAGCGCCTCGCGGACCGCGATGACCAGGCGCAGGTTGTTGTCCGGCCCCCAGAGCAGGGCGCGGTCGCGCAGCGTGGCGAGCGCCCCGGGCAGTGCGGCGGCCACGGCGGCCCGGTCGGCGGCGGTGAGCGGGGTGGCGCCGGGGTGCGGCTTCACCCGGGACGGGCCGGTCAGCAGGGACTTGACCACGGCCGGCGTGGTGCCGTCGGGGGCGGCGGCGAGCGCCTCCGCGGTCTGCAGGGTGAAGCGGTCCAGCCGTTCGAGCGCGCGCAGCGCCGAGGCCCGGGAGGAGAGCCGGGCGGCCAGCTGGGTGAGGTCCACGGGCACCGGGTTCAGCAGGTCGGGGCGGGACCGCAGCAGGACGGCGAGCGCGTCGTCGGTGCGGCCGCGCAGCTCCTCCGCCAGCGTGCGGGGGGCGGTGGACGCCCGGCCGGAGCCGCCGGTGGCGCGGCCGGTGCTGCCGCCGGAGCGTTGGGGGCCCTGCTGTGTGGTCATTCGACCTAGGTTAGTCGTCGGTGGTGTCGGAGGGGACCGGTCGGCGTGGGGCCGGATCGGGTGGGTAGCGTCTGACCGGCGGGGACGGGCGCGGCGAGGCGGGGTGTTCGGTGATGGTGGACGGCGAGTGGTGGCGCAAGCGGGGGCCGTGGCGCGAGTCGTCCGGCGCGGGCGGTCCGGGTGAGGCGTCGGGGGGTGAGGTGTCGGGCGGGACGTCGGGTGAGGCGTCGGCGGATCAGGACAGCGTGTACGCACCGGAGCCGGCCCGTCCGGCCGACCCGCCGCATCCCGCCGAGCCCCCGCGCACGGTGGAACCCCCGCGCACGGCCGGGCGTCCGGCCGGGTCCGCGTACACCGCCGAGCCCTCGCACCCGGCCGGGTCCTCCGAGTCCTCCGGGACGTCCGGCCCGGAGGACGAGCTCCCGCCGTCGGTGATGTCGGCCGCCGGGCCTGAGGGCTGGGACTTCGTGATGTACGACTTCTCGGACACCCCCAAGGCGCCGCCCGCTCCGATCCCGGAGCAGCGCACCGCGCCGGAGGAGGAGTCGGCGGCCGCGGAGCCGGGCGGGGCGTCGGACGGGAAGCCGGGCAAGGCCGCGGGCCGGCCGGGGCCCGGCCGGCCCGCGAAGGCGGAACGGTCCTCCGGGCCGGGTGTTCTGACGGGGCGCCGGCCCTCCCCGCTGCTGCTCCTCTCCTCCGGCGTGCTGGTCGGGGGTGCGGTCACCGGGCTGATGCTGGTGATGCTCGCCGGGTGGGGGGTCGGCTACCTCTCCCGCCAACTGAGCGACTTCACCCGCAAGTTCGCGGTTCTCGGGATTCCGCTGATGACGATGAGCGCGACCACCCTGTGGTTCTGGGGCCGCGCCGACGGCCGCTGGGGTGAGGCCCTTCGGCCGGGCCAGCAGGTCGGCGCCGAGACCTGGGCCGCCGCACCGCTGGCCCTGCGGGTGGCAGCGGTCCTGTCGGCGGTGTTCCTCCTCGCCGTGGCGATGAGGCGCCGCGGCGCCGCGGCCGGCGGCTGACCGCCGGACATTCGGAGTCCCCGGTGTCCCCGGTGTCCCCGGTGGCGCCGACTCCCCGGTATCCACGGTGTCCCCGGTGGCGCCGGCTCCCCTGCGACCGGCGCCACCGGGGAGCCGCCCCGGCCGGCCGTCGTCGTCCCCCGTTTCCCACGACGACGCCGGCCGGCCGGGTGCTCCCATCCTCGGCGGCCACCGGCCCGGGCCGCCTCCACCCACCGATCCGACCGTCTCCCCCGGGTGGGGGAGACGGCCCGGGGCCGGTGCGGTCGGCGGGCTGCCGCGGATCGCCGCCGCCTTCGCCGGCCGGCCGACCCGGCGGACGGGCTTCTCGCCGGGCCCGCCCGCCGAGAAGCCCCCTGAGCTGGGCCGTTCCGCCCCGGGGCGGGTTTTAGGACGTGGTCGGAAAATTCTTCGAAACCGACTGCAACCACAGCGGGCGCCACACGTCCAGTTCATTGAGAGGCGCGGACGGGTGATCATCCGTCCGCGGGCCGACGGACTCGTGGGCCGTCGCAGCCGCTCACTCAATCGTTCTGTCGCATCCGGCGCCGCCGAACCCTGTGTTCGGCATGTCCATGACATCCATCTGTGTCTCCAGGGGGAACCATGTCCAGCACCGCCCGTGTCCGCCGTCCGCGCCGCACCGTCGCCGCCGCGGCCGCGCTCGGAGTCGTCGCGCTCTGCGGCTCGCTCGCGCTCCCGGCGCAGGCCGCCTTCGCCGCCGGGGCGAAGGCCGCGACGCTGTCGGTCCACGCGCCGGCCACGGTCGGGTTCGCCGGACAGCCGGTCGGCTACACCACGACCATCACCAACACCGGCACCGAGGCCGCCACCTACACGCTCGCCCTGAAGACCACCACCGACGGCGGCACGCCGCCGGACGCGATCACGATCGGCTACAAGGACCCCGCGAACGGTCAGTGGAAGACGGTGGCGCTGCAGTACGGGCAGGGCCCCGGGCGCACGGTCACCTACGAGGGCACCGTCCCCGGCGTCACCGTCCAGGCCGGCAAGGCGGTCAAGCTGGACATGCGCATCGGCGCCCCCATGGGCCGGCCGCACAACGGCGCGACCAACGGCGGCTTCCGGTCCATCTCCCTGAGCTCGCGCCTGATCACGCCCGGATCGTCGGACGTGGCCGAGCAGATCAGCACGATCGGGGTGGCCTCCATCAGGACCTCGCTCGCCCACGTGCCCGCCACGGCGGTCGCCGGCGGGGACCCGGTCGAGTTCGACGCGGTGCTGGCCAACCCCACCCCGTCCGCCTACGTCAACCTCGGCAACGTGCTCTTCACCGACAGCCACGCCACGGTCCAGGTCCGCAAGGCGGACGGCACGTGGACCACGCTGAAGAAGGTGTCCTCCGCCGACCCCGACCAGAAGCCCGGCGTCTACCTGCAGGGCCGTGACTCCTCCATCGGGGCCGGGAAGACCACGGTGACCCGGGTCCGCGTCTCCTACGACCGGACCACGCCGCTGGGCGCGACCGAGATCAACCCGTGCGTCTTCGTCAACGAGGGCTCCCCGTTCCGGGGGACGACCCACTGCGTGCAGGGCAGCACCGTCAAGATCGTCGCCCCCGCCAAGGCCCCGGCGACGACCCCCGCCCCCACCAAGGCGCCCGCCCCGGCCTCCGGCGCGGCCGCGCAGACCAAGCCGGTGGCCGAGGTGAAGCCGGCCGCGGCCCCCGCCGCCCCCGTCGCGGACGCCTCCACCGCTCCTGCCGCGCCCGCCACGGGTCAGCTCGCCGCCACCGGCGCCGAGTCCAGCGTGGTCCCGGCCACCGTCGCCGGCGTGCTGGCCACCCTCGGTGCCGGCGCGGTCCTCCTCGCCCGCCGCCTGCGCCGTCAGTCCTGAGGCACGGGTCCGTCACCGGACCGGGAACGCGGCGGGCCCCTCACCGGTGGCGGTGAGGGGCCCGTTCGCGGACCGGCGCGGTGGCGGGGTCAGCCGGCGAGCTGCTTCTCCGGGGCGGCCGGGGCGGCCTCCGCCTCGGTGACCCCGGTGGCCTCGGCGTCCTGCGCCGGGGCCTGCGGCCTGGTGCCACGCATCACCACGGCGGCCAGGACCGCGGCGGCGAGGACGCCGATCGCGCTGATGGTGAAGGTGGTCGACATCGAGGAGGTGAAGGCCTCCCGGGCGGCGTGGACCAGTCCGGCGTCGCCGTTCGAGACCGCGAGCGCCCCGGCGATCGACTGCTTGGCGGCCTCCGGGGCGTCGGCCGGCATCCCGGCGGCGTAGCCGCTGGTCAGCAGCGAGCCGAGGATGGCGATGCCGAGCGCGGTGCCGGCCTGCTGGATGGTGTCGTTCAGGGCGGAGCCGACGCCGGCCTTCTCCTCGGGGATGGTGCCCATCAGGGCGCCGACCGCGGCGGGCATCGCGAGGCCGGCGCCGAGGCCGAGCAGACCGAGCGCGACGGCCGGGACGGCGAAGGAGGTGTCCGCCGAGACGGTGGTCAGCAGGGCGAACGAGGCGGCCATGACGATCATGCCGATCAGGACCAGGAGGCGGTGGCCGATCCTGGCGGTGAGCCCGGCGCCGGCGCCGTTGCCGATCAGGGCGGCGACGGCCAGCGGGACGAAGGCGAGGCCGGCCTTGACGGGGGAGTAGTCCAGGACGAACTGCAGGTACTGGGTGAGGACCAGGAGCAGGCCGCCGTTGCCGATCTGCACCAGGGTGAGCGAGAGCGAGCCGCCGCTGAAGTCGCGCTGCTTGAACAGGGCCAGCGGGACCATCGGCGAGGAGGTGACGTTCTCCCAGACCACGAACCCGCCGAGGGTGACGACCGCGACCGCCAGGGTGAGCAGCGAGCGGCCCTCGAAGGCGCCGTGCTGCGGGATCTCGATGATCCACCAGATCAGGGCGGTCATGCCGACCGCGGACAGGACCGCGCCCAGCGGGTCGGGCTTCTGCCACGGGCCCTTGGACTCGGGCATCAGGGTGAGGCCGGCCACCACGGCCAGGGCGACGATCGGCACGTTGATGAAGAAGATCGACTGCCAGGAGAAGTGGTCGATCAGGACGCCGCCGAGCACCGGGCTGCCGACCAGGCCGAGCATCGACACCGAACCCCAGGCCGCCATGGCCTTGCCGCGCTCGTCCTCCTCGAAGACGGTGATCAGGATCGACAGGGTCGAGGGCATGATCAGGGCGCCGCCGACGCCCATGGCGACGCGCGAGGCGATCACCTCGCCGGGGTCGGTGCAGAAGGTCGCGGCCAGCGAGGCGGCCCCGAAGAGCAGCAGGCCGATGATCATGATCTTCCGTCGGCCGAACCGGTCGCCCAGGCTGCCGGAGGTCAGCAGCAGTCCCGCGAACACCAGGATGTAGGAGTCGAGGATCCACTGGGTGTCCTGGGCGCTCGCGCCCAGTTCGCGGGTCATCGACGGCACCGCGACCGTCAGGGCCATGCTGTCGACGACCAGGACCAGGGTGCTCAGGCAGAGCACGATCAGGATCCACCAGCGACGTGGATTGCGGGCTTCCATGGTTGTTCCCCTCCGAGGTGCGTACACCGTTCCTGCGATGCGAACACTGTACGCATCTGCGTACAGTGTTCGCAAGTGGCGATTGTTGTACGCTCGACGCGAACGGTGTGCGCAAGAGAGTGGAGGAACGTCATGGCCGCCAGGAGCACCCCCGCCGCCCAGGCCGACGCGGTCCCGTCCGTGTGGGCCAGACGGCAGCGCGAGGCCGAGCAGCCCGGGCTCAGCAGCGACCTGATCGTCCGCGAGGCGATCGTCATGCTGGACGCCGAGGGCATCGAGGCGCTCAGCATGCGCAAGCTCGCCGCCCGGCTGAACGCCGGTGCCACCTCGCTCTACCGGCACGTGGCCACCAAGGACGAGCTGATGGAGCTCGCGTTCGACGAGGTGGTCGCCGAGGTCACCGTCCCCTCGGTCGAAGGCCCCGAATGGCGTGCGGCGATCACCGGGGCGGCCACGTCCTTCCGCGCGATGGCGCTGCGCCACCCGTGGGTGTCCTCGGTCCTGGGCCAGGCGGGCCTGGCCTACCTCGGTCCCAATCTGATGCGCTTCTCCGAGCGCCTGGCCGACCTCTGCGTCGCCGCGGGATTCCCCGAACCGGTCCGGGCGATCGACCCCGTCTTCGCGTACGTCATCGGGATGAGCACCACCGAGGCGGCCTGGCTCAACACGGTCGCCCGCTCCGGGGAGACCGAGGCCGGGTTCATCGCCCGCCTGATGCCCGCCGCCCAGCGGGTCGCCGCCGACCACGACCACCTCGCCGAGGCGTACGCCGCTGCGGCGGCCCAGGCCGTGGACCCGGTCGCCTCCCGGGACGCCCGGTTCGCGCTCGGGCTGGAGACCGTCCTGGACGGTCTGGCGCTGAGGCTCGCCCGCTGACCGCCGCGCCCGTTCCGTGACGCGGTGCCCCGACTGTCACACCCGGCGCCCGGCGCCCGGCGCCCGGTGCCCGGCGCTCAGGCGCCGAGCAGGCGCTGCAGCTCGGCGAGGACGTTGTTGGCGCCGGTGTAGCCGATGCCCTGGTACCAGAGCCGGTCGTCCACGGGGAACGCCCGGTGGGCCCGGACCGCGCCGAGGGACTGCCAGGCCGGGCTCGCCAGGACGGCCGTGGTGCCGGCCCGGTCGGGGTCGCCGTAGGTCGCGTACAGCAGCAGGTCGCCGTCGGCCCTGGGGAGGTCGCGGGCGAGCTGGTCCGGCGGCACCTCCACGGCGAACCGGTCGAGGTTCTGGGCGTCCGGGCGCGGGAGTTGGACGTCGGCGAGCACGGTGCCGAGGAAGTTCTGCCGGCCGTAGAGCCGGATCCCGCCGCCCTCGACGAAGCGGACCAGGCTGATCCGCCGGCCCGAGGCGTGCGCGTCCGCCAGCGTCTGGACCATCTGGGAGACGTGCCGCTGGTAGGAGCCGACGAAGGCGGCGGCCGCGGCCTGCCGGCCGAGGGCCTGCGCGTGCACCTGGAAGTTCGCCTTCCAGGGCGCGCCGGTGGTCTCGGTGAGGACGGTCGGGGCGATCGCGCGCAGCCGGTCGTAGCGGGCGCCGTCCCGGGTGCGGTTGGAGAGGATCAGATCGGGTCGCAGCGCGCGGACCGCGTCGAGGTCGGGGTCGCCGACGGCGCCGACCCAGGCGACCGGGGCCAGCCGGAGGGCGGGCCAGTGCTCGGGGAAGGCGGCGTCGGCGGCGGCCCGGGCGGCGCCGACCGGGGTGATGCCCAGGGTCAGCGCGGAGTCGAACTCGGCGGTGTCCAGGGTGACCACCCGCAGCGGGGCGCCCGGGACGGTCACCGGGCCCATCGCGGTGTCGACGGTGACGTCGGGCACGGGCGCCGGGCTGGGCGGGAGCGAGGCGGGCGGCCCGGAGACGTCCGGCGGCCCGCCGCTCCCGGGCGAACCGGTGCTCCCAGGCGCCCCGGATTCGCCGGGGGCGTCGGGGGCGTCGGTGGCGTCGGACGGCGGGGCCGTCCGTGCGGCGGTGCAGCCGGCGGTGAGGGCGGCGGCGCCGAGCCCCGCGAGCAGGGCGCGGCGGGAGAGCGGGGGCATCGGCGCTCCTCGGACACGGTCGGTGCGCGGTCGTACCGGTACGCGGCCGGACGTGCCGGTACGCGGTCGGGGCGCGTCGATTATGTCCGAAATGTCACCGTGGGTCGCCGTGACGCACAGGGCGCGCCCCTGACGGCCGGCGACGGTCCCCGCGGCCCGGCCGTCCGGGTCGCGAGACGTCAGGGTCGAGAAGTCCGAGCGGAAGGGCCCGGGTGGAAAACCCCGGGTGGCGGCCCGGGCCGGGTCGATAGCCTGGCGGCATGCTCAGCACCGCGAACACCCGGCTCACCGTCGGCTTCGACCTCGACATGACCCTGCTCGACACCCGGCCCGGCATCAGGGCCACCTACGTGGCGCTCGCCGCGGAGACCGGGGCGCACATCGACGCCGACCTCGTGGTCACCCGGCTCGGCCCGCCGCTCCTGGACGAAATGCGCAACTGGTTCCCGGAGGCCGAGGTGGAGGCGGCCGCCACCCGCTACCGCGAGCTCTACCGCGACTACGCCTTCGGCCCCACCGTGGCGCTGCCCGGCGCGCACGAGGCGATGGCCGCGGTCCGCGCCCACGGCGGCCGGGTCGCCGTGATCACCGGCAAGTACGAACCGAACGCCCGCCTCCACCTGGAGCACGCGGGCATGTACGCGGACGCGCTGGCCGGCGACCTGTGGGCGGAGACCAAGGGCGACGCGCTGCGCGAGCACGGCGCCGGCGTCTACGTGGGCGACCACCTCGGCGACATCCGGGGCGCCCGGCACGCCGGCGCGGTCGCGGTGGGCGTGGCCACCGGCCCGTACGGCGCCGAGGAGCTGAGCGCGGCGGGCGCGGACGTGGTGCTGGCGGACCTCACCGCCTTCCCGGCCTGGCTGGCCGGGCACCTGGCGGCGAAGAACTAGGACCCTCCCGCGGGGCCCGGCGTCAGGCGTCCGCCCGGGCCCGGCGGCGCTGGGCCCGGACGTTCAGCAGCAGGCCGGCCAGGGCGAACAGGAAGCCCAGCGGCATCGTCATGCTCAGCCAGTACGCGGCGCTCGGCAGCGGCGTCCGGTGCAGGAAGAGCGGCACGAAGGTGATCAGGGTCGCGAGCGCGCCCAGGCCGAAGACGATCGTGCCGGCCTTGACCAGGACGTCGCCGGGGTCGGCGGCGGCCCGGGGGGCGGTCGCGGCGCTCGGGCTGGTCGCGGTGCTCCGGCTGCTCACGGGGGCGCTCCTTGACTGGCGGGGGACGTGGCCGGCCACCAGTCTGGCAGAGCGGGCCGGGGCGCTCCGCCGGGCCGCCGATCCGTCACGTTGCGCAGTTTCCCGGAAGCTGGGAGTTTTGATCCCTGCTGGGCGGGGGTATGCAGGCTGTGCCGAGGGGCGCGACGGGTGCGCCCCGCTTCTTCGCGACCGGGGGTGTGAGCCTGTGGACAGCGTCCCGCGCCCGGGCCGTGCCGCGACCGGGTCGCCCGCGGCCGCCAGATCCGGGTACGGATCTTCGGCGGAACGCGGATGAGGTCGTAACGGACCGTTAGTCTGCTCCCTACAGCGTGCTGATCACGAGCGCCCGCCGGGCGCGGAGCGAAGGTCGGCCCGCCCTCCCACCATCCAGTGATCCCCGGCCAGGGCCGGGATCCCTCACACCCACATCGAGGACTGTTCGAGATGCCCACCGGCCAGGTCAAGTGGTTCAACGAGACGAAGGGCTTCGGCTTCCTGTCGCGCGACGACGGCGGCGACGTCTTCGTCCACACCAAGGCGCTGCCCACCGGTGTCACCGCGCTGAAGCCGGGCCAGCGGGTCGAGTTCGGCGTGGTCGCGGGGCACCGCGGCGACCAGGCGATGGCGGTGCAGCTGCTGGACGCCCTGCCGTCGGTGGCCGCCGCGCAGCGCAAGAGCCCGGACGACATGGCCGCGCTCGTCCAGGACCTCATCACGATGATGGACGCGGTGCTGCCGGGCCTCCAGCACGGCCGTTACCCGGCCAAGCCGGCCGCCCAGAAGCTGGCCGGGGTGCTGCGCGCGGTGGCCGACCAGTTCGACATCTGACCCGGCCGGGGAAGGACCCACAAGGACCCAGAAGGACCTAGAGGTCGAGCGCACCCGGGTCGACCGGGGGCACCAGCCCCTCGGCGGCGGCCCGGGTGAGCAGCGCGCGCACGGCGGCGTGGCCCTCCTCGCCCAGGTCGGCGGTGAACTCGTTCACGTACAGGGCGATGTGCTGGTCGGCGACGGCCGGGTCCATCTCCTGCGCGTGCGCCAGGACGTACGCGCGGCTCGCCTCCGGGTCCGCCCAGGCCTGCCGGACGGAGTCGCGGATCGTCCCGGTCAGTTCGCGCAGCCGCTCGGCGCCCAGCGAGCGACGGGCGACGATCGCGCCCAGCGGGATCGGCAGGCCGGTCTCCCGCTCCCAGGCCTCGCCCATGTCGGCGAGGCTGCGCAGCCCGTACCGCTGGTAGGTGAAGCGGGCCTCGTGGATGACCAGGCCGGCGTCCACCAGGCCGTCCCGGACGGCGGGCATGATCTCGTGGAACGGCAGCACCACGATCCTCCCCAGCCCGCCGGGCACCGCCCGGGCGGCCCAGAGGCGGAACAGCAGGTAGGCGGTGGAGCGCTCGGAGGGGACGGCGACGGTCCGGCCGGAGAGGTCGTCCGGGGTCTCCGGGCGGGTGAGCACCAGCGGGCCGCAGCCCCGGCCCAGCGCGCCGCCGCACGGCAGCAGCGCGTACTCGTCCAGCACCCAGGGCAGCGCGCCGTAGCTGATCTTGAGGACGTCGAGCTCGCCGCGCTCGGCCAGGCCGTTGGTGACGTCGATGTCCGCGAAGGTGACCTCGGGCGCCCCGGCCCCCGGCACCAGGCCGTGTGCCCAGGCGTGGAACACGAAGGTGTCGTTGGGGCAGGGCGAGTAGGCGACGCTCAGCGGCTCAGCCACGGCCGGTCTCCTTCGACTTCGACGGTTCGGGCACCGCGGGCGCGGACGCCGCCAGCAGCTCGGCGTGGGGGAGCGCGGCGAAGGCCCGCTCCAGGGCGGCCAGCGCCTCGCCGATCCGCCAGGCGGCCCGGTCGCGCGGGCCGACCGGGTTGGAGACGGTCCGCAGCTCCAGCGCGGGCACCCCGTGCCGGGCGGCGGCCTCCGCGACCCCGAAACCCTCCATCGCCTCGGCCACCGCGCCCGGATGGCGGGCGGCCAGTTCGGCGGCCCGGCCGGCGCTGCCGGTGACGGTGGAGACGGTCAGCACGGTGCCGGTGACGGCGTCCAGCGCCCGCGCGGCCACCGCCACCGCGGCCGGCGGCGGGGTGTGCCGCACGGTGCCGAAGCCCAGGTCGGTGACGGAGGCGAAGCCCTCGGGCGTCTCGGCGCCCAGGTCGGCGGCGACGATCGCGTCGGCGAGCACGGTGGCGCCGACCGGCGCGTACGGGGCGAAGCCGCCGGCGATCCCGGCGGAGACCACCAGGTCGTACCGGTGGGCGGTGAGCGCGGCCGAGGCGGCGGCGGCCGCGGCGGCCGGGCCGACCCCGCCGGCCAGCACGTCGAGCGTCACGCCCGACGGGTGGTGGGCGCGGCGCAGTTCACCGCCGGGCAGCGGCAGCGGGCGGGCGCCGTCGGGTAGGCCGCGCAGGACGGCCTCCGCCTCGGCCCCGACCGCGACGACGACGAGCAGCCGGGCCCGCTCGGGGTCCGACTGCTCGTGCGTACGCGGCGTGCTGGTCACCGGACCGTCAGGAGTCCTGGGTGTTCAGCTGGAAGTACCAGACGGCGTAGATGTCCTCGGACTCCTTCGGACCGGACTCGACCACGGTCACCACGGTCTTGCCGGAGGCGTGCAGCGCGCGGGAGGCGCCCACCGAACCGGAGAAGGTGTTGCCGGTCTGCGACGGGGCCAGCACGAAGCTGCCGGTGCCGGTGGCGCTGCCGCCGTTGGTGTTGGCCCACCAGGTGCGCTCCGCCACGGCGGGGCTGACGCCGACCGCGATGCGGTCGCTGGCCACCACGTCGGAGCTGGGCAGCTTGCCCGCCTTCATGGCCTCACCGGCGCGGGTGCGGCAGTCCGTCTGCTGCTCCTCGGTGAGCGGCTTGCCGCCGTTGAAGCAGAACGGCTGCTCGACGGTGCTGGAGTTGCCCACGACGAGGGTGGCGGTGTGGTCGGACGGCACGGGCTCGCCCGAAGCGACGGCGACGGAAGCGCCGACCGTGGCGGCACCGATCACGACGACGGCGCCGATGGCGGCGATGGCACGGGTGCTGAGGCTCATGCGTCAGAGGCTACCGGGCATCACCGATCACGCTACGCGGGGGTACGCCACAGCGTGTTGCCACCGGGTCGCGGCCTGCGGGCCGGGGAGGGCACTACGCCACCCGGGGGGCGGCCGGGCGGCGGCGCAGACCGACCCGGAACAGGCTGCGGACCGTCAGCAGCAGCACCAGGCCGACCACCCCGGCCGCCAGTGCCAGGCCCATCGTGCCGTTCAGCGGCAGCAGGATGCCGACCGTTCCGCCCACCACCCAGGACAGTTGCAGCAGGGTCTCCGAACGGGCGAACGCCGAGGTCCGTACCGCCTCGGGGACGTCCCGCTGGATCAGCGAGTCCAGCGACAGCTTGCCCAGCGAGGCCGCGGTGCCGGCCACGAACGCCACCAGGACCACCGTGACCACGCCGTACCAGAGCGCCGCGGCCGCCGCCGCCCCGGTGGCCAGCGCCAGCATCGCGGTGACGGTGGCCTCCTGGCCCCGGGTGCGCAGCCAGGAGCCCAGCACCGAGCCGGTCGCGTTGCCGGTGCCGGCCGCCAGCGCGACCAGGCCCAGCGCCACGGTCGGGTCCAGCCCGCCGATCGGGTCCTCGCGCAGCAGGAAGGCCAGGAACATCACCAGGAAGCCGACCAGCCAGCGCAGCGCCGCCATCGCCCGCAGGGCGAGGATCACCGAGGGGCCGACGGTCCGCAGGTTGGCCTTCGGACGGTCCGCCTTGGCGCGGTCGGCCCTCGCACGGTCGGGCTGCGCGCGGTCGGGCTTCGCCGCCGGGGGCTCGGGCGACGGGGCGGCCTGACGCGCGTGCAGGTGGGGTGCGTGCAGGTGGGGCCCGTGGTGCTCGTGCTCCTCGGCGTGCAGCACCGCCCGCTGCTCGCCCTTGGCGGAGTCCACCTTGTGCGGCAGGTGGAAGGCCATCAGGGTGCCGACCACGAACACCAGGAACGCGCCGCGCAGCGGCCAGCCCGGCCCGATCAGGTGCAGCAGTCCGCCGACCCCGGCGGCCACACCGGTGGCCAGCAGTCCGGCCAGGGTGACCCGGGAATTCGCCTTCACGAGTGAAAGCCGGCTCGGCAGCAGACGGGGCACCACGACGCTGCGCACCACCCCGTACGCCTTGGACGCCACCAGGACGCCCAGCGCCTCCGGGTACAGGGCCAGGCTGCCGGTGGTCACGGTGCCGGCCATCGTCCAGGCGAGGACGGCGCGGGCCAGCATCGACATCGCCATCGCGGCCCGGCGGCCGTGCGGCAGACGGTCCAGCAGCGGGCCGATCACCGGGGCGAGGATGGCGAACGGCGCCATGGTGATCAGCAGGTAGAGCGCGACCCGGTCGCGGGCCTCGCCGGTCGGGACGGAGAAGAAGATGGTCGAGGCGAGCGCCACGGTGATCAGCATGTCGCCGAAGGAGTTCAGCGCGTGCAGCTCGATCAGCTTGGCGAGACCGGACTCGCCGGCGCCCTCGGCCGAGGTGGCGCGGCGGATCCGGCGGCCGGTGCCGTGCACCACCTTGCCGGTGCGGGAGCCGGCGGCGGAGGCGGTGCGGACCAGCAGGTTGGGCCGGTCGGCCGGCTCCTCCTCGTCCGGCGACTCCTCGTTCGGCGCCGCGGGCTCCCCGGGGCCGTCCGGGGGTGTCGCGGTGAGCTCCCCGGCGGGTTTCGTCAGGTCCACCGGCGTCGGCGCGGGCTCCCCCGCGGACGGCGGGGAGCCGGTCTCGGCCTGCGGTTCTTCCGCGGCCAGGACCGGGGGCTGCTGTCGCGGCACGGCGCCCGCCTCGTCGGGGCTGCCGGCCTGCGAGGCGTGCAGTGCGTGCGACGGTTTCTCGTCCGCCACACAGCCCATCCTGCCCCAGAAACGCCGCGACGACGCGGGAACGGCCTTCGTACGGCGCGGCCGGGGCCCCCGGCTGTTACGATCCGCCGCCCCGGACTGTGTCCGACGGCCGACCGACGGGTAGCCTGCCCAGGGCCGTCCGTGCTCACGGGTCCCCTCCGTCCGACCCGTCGAGGCGTCGGCCGGAGCGCGAGAGCGGCGCGGTCGGTACCCGCGACGGCCCCGGGTCGCGCAGAATGGACGAGGGAAACCTAGCCGCGACGGAACAGGCAACACGCCGTGGGCGACAGAAGAACTGGGAGAGAATCGACGCCGTGAGTGCTGCGATGCGAAGCCGTACCCCTGATCGGCTCTGTGCCGAGGCCGTCGAACTCGCCCGGCAGGCGGCCGTCGAGGCGGTCGGGGACGAGACCGTGGGATCACACCTCGGGGCCCAGGCGGAGGGCGAACGCGTCGTCACCCACACCTTCGAGTGTCTGGACGCCGCCTACCGTGGCTGGCACTGGGCCGTCACCGTGGCCCGGGCCGCCCGCGCCAAGAACGTGACCCTGGACGAGGTCGTGCTGCTGCCCGGCCCCGACGCCGTCCTCGCCCCGCAGTGGGTGCCGTGGAGCGAGCGGCTGCGTCCGGGTGACATGGGCCCCGGCGACCTGCTGCCCACCGACGCGGACGACCTGCGCCTGGAGCCCGGCTGGAGCGGCGAGGACGAGCCCGCGCCCAACTCCGCGATGGCCATGGCCGCGGACGAGGACGTCGTGGTCACCGACCCGCACATCCAGCCCGCCCCGGCCCGCGCCCAGATCGGCGCCGTCGCCGAGGAGCTCGGCATGGGCCGCAGCCGGGTGCTGTCCCGGCTGGGCCTGCACCTGGCCGCCGACCGCTGGGAGAAGGCGCACGGCCCGCAGACCCCGATGGCCCAGGCGGCCCCCGCCTCCTGCGCCAGCTGCGGCTTCCTGATCCCGATCGGCGGCTCGCTCGGCCAGGCCTTCGGCGTCTGCGGCAACGAGTTCGGCCCGGCCGACGGCCAGATCGTCTCCTTCGCGTACGGCTGCGGCGGGCACTCCGAGGCCGCCGTGATCCCGGCCCCGCCGGCGCCGTCCGAGCTGATCCTGGACGAGCTGGTGGTCGAGCCGCTGCAGCTCCACCCGGACCGCGACTCCGGCTCCGTCGAGCCCGACGCCCCCGCCGAGGAGCTCGGCCACTCCTGAGCACCGGCTCCCGCCCCGGGAGTCCCGCGCCGGCCCGCCCCACCCGCACCGGGAGGGACGGGCCGCCGTCGTTCCCGGCCGCGCGCGCCCCGCCGGGTCCGGCGCCCCGGTGTCCGGAGCATCCGCTCGGGCACGGAAGAATGCCACCAACGAACGACAGGCGGCGGAAGGCGGCAGGTCCAGTGGAACCTCGGATCATCGGCAGCGGCACGGACGAGCACCTCGCGGACCCCTTCGGCAGCGCCGAGCTGCGCCGACGGGTGCTGGACGCCTGGGCCGCCTCCCCGGCCAGATTCCGGGAGGACGCCAACGCCGAGGAGGAGCTCGCCCTCGGCGGCTACCGGGACCGGCTGGTGGTCGAGCTGGCGCAGAACGCCGCCGACGCCGCCGCCCGCGCCGGGCGGGGCCCCGGCCGGCTGCGGCTGACCCTGGCCGACGGCGTGCTCGCCGCCGCCAACACCGGCGCGCCGCTGGACGCCGCGGCCGTCGAGTCGCTGTCCACCCTGCGCGCCTCCTCCAAGCGCGCCGACGAGCAGCCCACCGTGGGCCGCTTCGGCGTCGGCTTCGCCGCGGTCCTCGCCGTCACCGACGAGCCCGCCGTGCTCGGCGCGGCCGGCGGCGTGCGCTGGTCGCTGGCCGAGGCCCGGGCGCTCGCCGAGACCCAGGCCCAGGAGCGCTCGCAGCAGGAGCTCGCGGACGAGCTGCGCCGCCGTGACGGCCACGTGCCGCTGCTGCGGCTGCCGTTCGCCGCCGAGGGCCCGGCGCCCGACGGCTACGACACGGTGGTGGTGCTGCCGCTGCGCGACGCCGCCGCCGAGGACCTCACCCGCCGGCTGCTGGCCGGGATCGACGACGCGCTGCTGCTCACCCTGCCGGACCTGGCCGAGGTGGTCGTGGAGACCCCGGACGGCGTGCGGACGCTGACCCGCTCCGCCGACGAGCCGCGCCCCGACGGGGTCACCGCGGTCACCGTCACCGACGACGGGGGCGCGGCGGCGGGGGAGGCCGGCGGCGGCCCGCGCCGGACCGTCTGGCAGACCGTCGGCGCCTCCGGCACGCTCGACCCCGCCCTGCTCGCCGACCGCCCCACCGAGGAGCGCGCCCGCCCGTACTGGACGGTGACCTGGGCCGTCCCGGTGCGCGCGGACGGCACCCCGCTGCCGCCCGCCGTGGCGCCCGTGCTGCACGCCCCCACCCCGAGCGACGAACCGCTCGGCGTGCCCGCGCTGCTGATCGCCTCCTACCCGCTGGACCCGACCCGCCGCCACGTCGCCCCCGGCCCGCTGGCCGACTTCCTCACCGAGCGCGCCGTCGAGGCCTACGCCGAGCTGCTGCGCGCCCGCGGCGGCGACCTCGGCTCGCTCGGGCTGGTGCCCGGCCCGCTGGGCCAGGGCGCGCTGGACAACGCGCTGCGCGCCGGGATCCTCGGCCGGCTGCCCGGCACGCCGTTCCTGCCGCACCCGGCGCCGGTGGAGGAGGGCACGCCGGCGCTGCGGCCCCGGGACGCCACCCTGCTGGAGGGCGCCGACGGTTCGGTGGTCGAGGCGCTCGCGCCGATCTTCCCCGGGCTGCTGCCCGCCGGTCTGGAACGCCGCACCGAGCTGCGGGCGCTGAACGTGCGGCGGGTCCCGCTCGCCGAGGTGGTCGACCAGCTCGGCGGCCTGGACCGCGAACCCGCCTGGTGGCGCAACCTGTACGCGGCGCTCGGCTCGGCCGACCCGGAGGCGCTGGGCGCGCTGCCCGTCCCGCTGGCCGACGGACGCACCGTCACCGGCCCGCGCCGGGTGCTGCTGCCCTCCGACGCCGAGGACTGGGCCGGTTACCCGGGCTACCCCGAGTCGCTGGCCGACGCGCTGGCCCTGCTCGACCTGCGCCTCGCGCACCCCGAGGCGGCCCACCCGCTGCTGGCCAAGCTGGGCGCCGGCACCGCCACCCCGGCCGGGGTGCTCGACACGCCCGAGGTGCGGGCGGCGGTGGCCCGCTCGTACGAGGTGGCCGAGGACGACCTGGACGCCGCCGTGGACCTCGCGGACGCGGTGCTCGCCCTGGTGAAGGCGGCCGCCCCGGCGGCCGGGGAGCACCCCTGGCTGGCCCGGCTGGCGCTGCTGGACGACGAGGGCGAGCCCGCCCGGGCCGGCGAGCTGATCCTGCCCGGCAGCCCGCTCGCGGCGCTGGTCCGGGAGGACGACGCCGGCTGGGTGGACGACGAGCTGCTGGAGCGCTGGGGCCCCGAGGTGCTGGCCGCCGCCGGCGTGGCGGCCGACTTCGTGCTGGTCCGCGCCGAGGACGTGGTGCTCGACCCGGACGACCTGGAGCGGCTCGACCCGACCGCCCCCGCCGACCGCGCGGCCGGCGGCCACCCCACCGGACTGATCGACGAGGCGCCGGACGGCCTGGCCGAGTGGGCCGAGGACGCCCTGGAGGCGCTGCACGCCGACGACGCCGACGCCGTGGGCGTGCCGCCGGTGGCCGCCGAGCTGCCGGCCGTCCGCGACCTGGACCTGGTGGACGACGACGCCTGGCCCGAGGCGCTGGCCGCGCTCGCCCGCCCGCCGTACCGGGACGCCGTGGTCCAGCCGGTGCGCACCCTGCTGCCGGACGGCTCGTACGTCGACCTGCCCTCGTACACCGCGTGGTGGCTGCGCGACCACCCGGTGCTGGACGGCCGCGAGCCGGCCGGGCTGCGCGCCGCCGGGGCGGACCCGCTGCTGCGCGGGCTGTACGACGAGGCCCGCACCACCCTCGACGAGCAGTTCCTGCACGCGCTCGGGGTGCGCACCACGCTGGCCGCGCTGCTCGCCGAACCGCACGGGCCGGACGAGGTGCTGGACCGGCTGACCGACCCGGCCTCCGAGGTCGGCCACCGCCAGCTGCACGGCGTCCACACCGCGCTGGCCCGGGTCGACGCCGGGCGGATCGAACCCCTCGACGTGGTGCGGGCACTGCCCCCGCTCGACCCGGAGACCGGCCGCCGCCCGGCGCACACGGTGATCGTGGACGCCACCGAGGCGGTCGTCGCGGACGCCCCCGACCTGGTCCAGCTGCTGCACCCCTACCCGCTGCTGCCCGTCGCCCCGGCCCTCGCCGCGGACCTCGCCGAGCGGCTGCACGTCTCGCTCGCCAGCGAGGTGGCCGGCGGCCGGGTGCTCTCCGAGGGCACCCTCCACCGGGTCCCCGCCGTGGTGCGGGAGCTGCTGCCCGGCTGCCCGGTGGCGTACGAGGAGCACGAGGAGCTGCTGGTGGTCGGCCCCGACGGCGGGGAGGCCGCGGTGGACTGGCGCTGGGACACCGCGGCGGACACCCCGGAGGCCCCGTACGACCCGGAGCGCGCCGAGGAGGCCGACGAGGACGACGAGTTCGAGCTGCCCCCGGTGCCCGGCCTGCTGCACGCGGCCACCCCGGAGGGGCTGGCGGCCGGGCTCGCCTGGTCGGTCGGCCAGTGGCACCGCCGCTTCGAGGTGCTGGCCGCGCTCACCGAGCCGGACCGCGCCTACGAGCTGTCCGCCGCCCGCGACTTCGAGGGCTGACCGGACGGGTCGGCCCGGCCCGGTCCGCCGGGCCGGCCGGCCCCCGGGGCGGTCGCGGGCCGGTGCGGGGTGCCCGGCGGGTCGGGGTCGTCCATGGTGCGGCGCACCACCCGCCAGGCGACCTCCAGCAGCACGTCGGCGACCACCGCGATCGCCACGGCGATCCACGGGTCGCGGGTGCCGGCCAGCGACAGCTGGAAGAAGTCCGACAGCCACGGCACCATCAGCACCAGCGCGAAGGCGCCGCCCATGGTGCCGATCAGCAGCAGCCGCCACCAGTTGTACGGGCGGGCCACGATCGCCAGCACCCAGATCGCCACCAGGAACAGCGTCAGGGTGGCCACACTGGTGTCGGCCTCCAGGTCGGTCGCGTGGTTGGCCCGCGCCAGCGCGTACGAGGTGAAGGTGGCCGCGCCCGCGATGATGCCGCCCGGCACGGCCATCCGCAGCACCCGTCGCACGAAGCCGGGGCGGGCCCGCTCGTTGTTGGGCGCGAGGGCCAGGAAGAAGGCGGGGACGCCGATGGTCAGCGTGGAGAGCACCGTGGAGTGCCGGGGCAGGAACGGGTACGGGGAGTGGGTGAAGATCACCAGTAGCGCGAGCAGCACCGAGTAGACGGTCTTCACCAGGAACAGCCCGGCCACCCGCTCGATGTTGCCGATCACCCGGCGGCCCTCGGCGACCACCGAGGGGAGCACCGCGAAGCTGTTGTTCAGCAGCACGATCTGGGCCACCGCGCGGGTCGCGTCGCTGCCCGAGCCCATCGCCACGCCGATGTCGGCGTCCTTGAGCGCCAGCACGTCGTTGACGCCGTCGCCGGTCATCGCCAGGGTGTGCCCGCGGGACTGCAGGGCGCCGACCAGGTCCCGCTTCTGCTGCGGGGTCACCCGGCCGAACACGGTGGTCCGCTCGGCGGCGTCGGCCAGCGCCTTCGGCTCGGCGGGCAGCGTCCGGGCGTCCAGCGGGTGCTCGGCGCCGGGCAGGCCCAGGTGGGCGGCGACCGCGCCGACCGAGACCGCCGCGTCACCCGAGATCACCTTGGCCTCCACCCGCTGGCCGGCGAAGTAGCGCAGGGTCTCGGCCGCGTCGTGGCGCAGCCGCTGCTCCAGCACCACCAGCGCCAGCGGCTGCAGCCGGGCCGCCGGGTCGGGCGAGTCCAGCGGGACGGGGCTGCGGCCGAGCAGCAGCACCCGCAGCCCCCGCGCGCCCAGCTCGTTCACCTCGGCCAGCGCCGGGTGACCGGCGGGCAACAGCACGTCCGGCGCGCCCAGCAGCCAGCTGGCCTCGCCGCCCTGCGGCTCCAGCAGCTGCACGCCGGACCACTTGCGGGCGGAGGAGAACGGCATCGCCTCGATCACCCGCCAGCCGGCGCCGTCGGACCCGCCGCTGCCGGACCCGCCGTTGCTGCCGGACCCGCCGTCGCCGGTGCCGTACGCGTCGATGACGGCCTGCATCGACGGGTTGGGGCGGGCGTCGGCGCCGGCCATCACCCCGAGCGCCTGCCGCAGGACCGCCGGGTCGCCCAGCATGTGCCGGGCCAGCGGGGTGCCGGGGCGCGGCCGGCCGTCGGTGGAGCCGGGGTCGTCGTCGTCCTCCCTCGGACCGTGGCCGCCGGGGGCGCCGCGGGGGTCCGGGCCGCCGTCGAGGGGGCGCAGCTCGACCACGTCCATGCCGCCCTCGGTGAGGGTGCCGGTCTTGTCCAGGCAGACCGTGTCCACCCGGGCCAGCCCCTCGATCGCGGGCAGCTCCTGCACCAGGCACTGCTTGCGGCCCAGCCGGATCACGCCGATCGCGAAGGCCACCGAGGTCAGCAGCACCAGCCCCTCGGGCACCATCGGCACGATGCCGGCCACCATCCGGCGCACCGCCTCCTGCCAGTCCCGGCCCTCCACCGCCAGCTGGCTGATGATCAGGCCGATCGCGGTCGGCACCAGCAGCCAGGTGATGAACCGCAGGATGCTGTCGATGCCGCTGCGCAGCTCCGAGCGGACCAGGGTGAAGCGGCTGGCCTCCTCGGCGAGCTGCGCCGCGTACGCCTCCCGGCCGACCTTGGTGGCGGTGAACGCGCCCGCGCCGGCCACCACGAAGCTGCCGGACATCACCTGGTCGCCGGGCTGCTTGAGGACGGGATCGGGCTCGCCGGTGAGCAGCGACTCGTCGATCTCCAGGCCGTCCGCCTCGGTGACCTCGCCGTCGACGATCACCTTGTCGCCGATGCCGAGCAGCACGGTGTCGTCCAGGACGATCCCGGCGGTGGGGATCTGCTGGACGCGGCCGTCCCGGCGCACCTGGGGCCTGGCCTCGCCGATCAGCGCGAGGCTGTCCAGGGTCTTCTTGGCGCGCAGCTCCTGGACGATGCCGATCGCCGTGTTGGCGACGATCACCAGGCCGAACAGGCCGTCCTGGATCGGTCCGACCACCAGGATGATCGCGAACATGACGCCGATGATCGCGTTGAACCGGGTGAAGACGTTGGCCCGGACGATCTCCCGGGCCGAGCGGCTGGAGCGCACCGGGACGTCGTTGACCTCGCCCCGGGCGACCCGCTCCGCCACCTCGGCGGCGGTGAGTCCGCCGCGCCGCCCGGGCAGCAGCCCGAGCGGGTGCGCGCCGTCGCTGTGCTCCTCGCCGGGCGTCTCTTCCGCGGGGTGCGTCATGGCACCGACTCTACGGGCGCCTTATGTCCGTTGCGTCGTACTTCGGGTGGATTCAGTCCGACCGGGTGGCGGGATTCTGTCCATTACCGGACAGGCCGGTTTCGCCGCCGTTGGCGCCGTCCTGCCCGGCGGCGGCCCGGCTGCGGGCGATCGCGTCCCGGCGGGCGCGGCAGTACCAGAGGCCGATCAGGCCGAGTCCGGCGCCGGAGAGGCAGATCCACGGCCAGTCGCCGTACCCGTGGTCGGACAGGGCGTCCTGGAAGGGCAGCAGCGCCAGGAAGGCGACGAACCACAGCACCGTGCCGCCGCCGACGATGGCGACGTCGTTGGCCTCCAGGGGTGGGGGCGAGGGGTGCGGCGGGGTCTTCGGCATGGGGCTAGGGTACGGGGCCGTCGGCGCCCGCCGGATCTCCCGGGGGGCGTGCCGGTCCGGCGCGGGGTGCGGGCGCCGTCCGCGGGAGGTTCACGGGGTGTCCGCACGGCGTCCACGGGTGGCTCCCGCGGTGCCCGGGTGGGGTCCACGCGGGGCCCAGGTGGGGTCTACGCGCGAAGATAGCGCGTGCACGATCGGGGAATTCATACTGATGATTCCGGTTGGCCGGGTCATGCCCACGGCGTCCCTGCCGCCGGTCCCCGTCCGGCCACCGTCGCTCCGGGCGCCACCCTCTCCTCCGCCCCCACCCGAGGACGCACGCATGCCTACGGCCCAGCCGACCGTCGAGTCGCCCGAGCCTCTCCAGACCGCGCCGAAGCCCCCGGCCGGCGCGCTGGACCGCTACTTCCGGATCACCGAGCGCGGCTCCACCCTGTCGCGCGAGCTCCGCGGCGGTGTCGCCACCTTCTTCACCATGGCGTACATCCTGGTGCTGAACCCGATCATCCTCGGCAGCGCGGTGGACATGACCGGCGCCAAGCTGGACAGTGCCGAACTGGTCACCGCGACCGCGCTCACCGCGGGCCTCACCACCCTGCTGATGGGCGTCATCGGCAACGTCCCGATCGGGCTGGCGGCCGGCCTCGGCGTCAACACCATCGTCGCCCTCCAGCTGGCACCCCGGATGACCTGGGCCGACGCCATGGGCATGGTGGTCCTCGCGGGCTTCGCGATCATGCTGCTGGTGGCCACCGGACTGCGCGAGCGGGTCATGAACGCCGTACCGCTCGGGCTGCGCAAGGCCATCGCGATCGGCATCGGCCTGTTCATCACCCTGGTCGGCCTGGTCGACTCCGGCTTCGTCAGCCGCATCCCGGACGCCGCCCACACCACCGTCCCGCTCCAGCTCGGCGGCAACGGCCACCTCCAGACCTGGCCGGTCCTGGTCTTCGCCCTCGGCCTGCTGCTCACCCTGGTCCTGGTGATCCGCAAGGTGCCGGGCGCCATCCTGATCGGCATCGCCGTGATGACCGGCGTGGCCGTCGTGGTCCAGCAGCTCGCCGAGCTCCCGGCACTCGCCTGGGGCCTGACCGTGCCGGCCTGGCCCGGCAATCCGGTCGCCGCGCCGGACTTCGGCCTGGTCGGCGAGGTCAGCCTGTTCGGCGGCTTCGAGAAGGTCGGCCTGCTCACCGGCGCGCTCTTCGTCTTCACCGTCCTGATGTCCTGCTTCTTCGACGCGATGGGCACCATCCTCGGCGTCGCCGACGAGGCCCACCTGCTCGACGGCAAGGGCGACCTGCCCGGCATCAACAAGGTGCTCATGGTGGACGGCATCGCCACCGCGGCCGGCGGCGCCGCCTCGTGCTCCGCCAACACCTGCTACGTCGAGTCCACGGCCGGCGTCGGCGAGGGCGCCCGCACCGGGTTCGCCTCCATCGTCACCGGCGTCCTGTTCCTCGGCGCGCTGTTCCTCACGCCGCTCGCCACCATGGTCCCCGCCCAGGCCGCCACCCCGGCCCTGGTCACCGTCGGCTTCCTGATCCTGGCCAACTCGGTCCGCGACATCGACTGGTCCGACCACACCATCGCGGTCCCGGCGTTCCTGACCATGGTCCTGATGCCGTTCACCTACTCGATCACCAACGGCATCGGCTTCGGCTTCATCGCCTTCTGCGTCCTGCGCCTCGCCGCCGGCCGCGGCCGCGAGGTCCCGGCCCCGATGTACGCGGTCGCCGCCGTCTTCGCCTTCTACTACCTGATGCCCGCCCTCGGCCTCGGCTGACGCCGTCCTTCGGTGCGTCTGCGGCCCCGCGCTCGATCGCGAGCGCGGGGCCGTTCGATATCAAGAATGAGCCCAGCCTGATATCGTTTTCCTGTTGCCACCCGAGGGAGGAATCGCCATGGCGCGAACTGTGATCGACCTCGATGACGACCTCCTGGCCGAGGCTCAGCGCCTGTTCGGCACGACCACCAAGGTCGCCACCGTCAATGCCGCACTGCGGGAGGCCGTGAAGCTGGCCCGGCGGATAGAGCTCGCCGACGCGATCGCCAACGGGGAGTTCGACCTCCTCGACGACTCGGGCACATCGGCTGCGGCGTGACCCGGGGGCGCTACCTGATCGACAAGTCGGCCTTGGCGCGCTGGGGGAAGCCGGCGGTGCGGCCGGTCCTCGACGACCTCTCGCAGCGGGCGCTCCTGGCGGTGAGCGCGGCGGTCGAGATGGAGGTCCTGCACAGTGCCCGAAGCGCGGCGGAAGCGGACCGGCTGAGCCACCTGCTCCGAGGGTTCGACTACCTGCCGTGCACGGACGAGGTCTGGGACCGGGCGAAGGACGTTCAGCGCCGCGCCTTGTTCAGGGGCAACCATCGCGCCCTGTCGATGGCCGACATGCTGATCGCTGCCACGGCCGAGCGGCACGGGGTCACCGTCCTGCACTATGACGGCGACTACGACATGATCGCGTCCATCACCGGGCAGCCCGTTCGCTGGGTCGTCCCGGCCGGCACGGCCGACTGAGTTCCCGCTGATGTCCGCCCTCGGCCCCACGTGGCCACGGCCTCGTCCGCTCGGGCTTGAGCGGCCAAGCTGTCTCCGAGGTCGGCGTAGGTGAGGGCGTGGACCCGCTTGTACTTCTCGGAGTCCCAGCGGATCAGCGCCGCCCGGTGCTGCTGTTCGGTGCCCGCGTGGTCGCCGAGGTCGGTGAGGGTCCGGGCGGTGTGGCTGGCGACGGTGCCGGCGGCAGGGCCGCTCACGAGCGAGAAACCCGGCTGTGGGTCCTCGTGTCGGGAGAGCGCGTCCTCCGCGGCCGACAGCGCGCGGGCTGCGGACGGCTTGTCGCGCGTGGCCGCGTGAGGGGCTCCCGGCGGCGCGCATCGTGCCGTTCGATTCGAGGGCGCGGGCGGCGCGGTTGTTCGGTTGTCAACCATACTGGGGGCAACCGGCGGTGGCGAAGGGGCGATGGGCGTGAGAGAGCAGGACGAAACCGGACTGGAGTCGGAGGAGCGCCCCGATCCGGAGGCGGAGCGGCTCGGAGAGCGGATCGAGTTCCTGTTCTCGTACGTGCAGCCGCTCGGCCGGCGGTACACCCTGCAAGAGGTGGTGGAGGGGATCCGGGAGGCGGCCGGGCCGGGGGACTCGAAGATCTCGGTCGGCCGGCTGTGGACGCTGGTCAAGGGGCGGGCCGGGAACCCCACCGTCGGGACACTGCGGGCCCTGGGTGACTTCTTCGGCGTCCCGCAGGCGTACTTCATCGACGACGAGGTGGCGGACCGGGTCGCGGCGCAGCTCTCGCTGATCGCGGCGATGCGGGCCAACGACGTCCGCTCGGTGGCGCTGCGGGCGGCCGCTGTGGCGACCATGTCGACGCACGGGGTGGACACCGTGCGGTCGCTGGTCGAGCGCAGCGGGCTGCTGGAGGCCGAGGCGGGACCGGCCGAGGCGGGGCCGGCCGGTGCGGGACCGGCCGAGGCGGGACCGGCCGGTGCGGGGCCAACGTCACAGCCTGCCGTCTGACGGTTCGTCTAGACTCCGGCTGGGGGCGGGGGCGGGGCCGCTTCGGCGGGGAGTTGCACGGACGCGGGGGCGCGCGTGGAGGAGCGGGAGTGGCGTCGGTTCAAGGCGCGCTGTGAAGACCTGATCGGGAAGCTGGACGTTCCCGCGCCGGTCACGATCGAGGCCCTGGCCGATGCCGTGGCCCGGTGGCGCGGGCGGGCGCTGCGGCTGATACCCCTGCCGGGCACCGAGGCGCGGGGGTCGGGGATCTGCGGGGTGTGGATCGCCCTCGGTGACGCCGACCACGTCTACTACTCGGCGGTGACCAGCCCGGTCCACCAGGCCCACATCGTGCTGCACGAACTCGCGCACATCCTGCTGGACCACCGGCAGGACGGCGAGCCGGACCACGAAGGGCTGCGGCAGCTCTTCCCCGATCTGGATCCGGCGATGGCGGCCCGGCTGCTGGCACGGGACCGCACCCGGGCGACCACCGACCAGGAGCAGGAGGCCGAGCTGCTGGCCTCGCTGATCTGGCAGCACTTCGACACGATCCCGGTCGGTTGTCCGGGAGTCCCGCGCGAGTCGGCCGACACGGTCGCCCTGGTGATATGCACCTTCGCCGACGCCTACGAGTGGAGGGGATCCGTTGAGGCCGTTTGACCTGGTGGTCCTTCCGCTGGTGTGGAGCCTGGCCCTGTACGGCCTCGGCGTGCGGGGCGCGCCCCGGCGCAACCGGGTGCTGTCGACGATGTGGACCTGCTGGGCGGTGTCGATGACGCTGGGCGTGCCGACGGTCCGGCGCCTGGTCGACACGGTCCTCGGCATCGCCAGTGGCACCAACCTGCTGGTGCACCTGATGGGGCTGGCCGGGACGGCGGCCATGGTGGAGTTCGTCCGGGAGATGACCGGACGGGCGCAGGGCCGGGTGTCGCGGGTGAACCTGGCGGGGCTGGTGGCCGTGTCGGTCGCGCTCACCGTCACGTTCGCGGTGATGCCGCGCCCGGACGGCGAGGTCGACCTGGTGACCTTCAGCCAGGCCTCGTCGAGCGGGTACCTCTACTGGGTGCTGCTGACCGGCGACATCGCGATCGGTCTGGCCTCGGCGGCGCGGCTCTGCTGGATCCACGGCAGGCACGTCGCGCCCGGCCCGGCACGGACCTCGCTCTGGCTGATGCGGGTCTCCACCCTGCTCGGAACGGTCTATCTGCTCCACCGCCTGGTGTATCTGACGCTCCATCGGGCCGGAGTGGAGGTTCCGCAGTCGGCCGCGATCGCCGGGACCACCCAGGTGCTGCTGGCGCTCACCCTGGTGCTGTTCGCACTCGCCGTCGTCTGGCCGGCGCTCGCCGAGTACCGGCAGAAGCGCGCGGCCGCGCGGCAGGCGGAACGGATCGCGCCACTGTGGCGGCTGCTCCGGGCGGCGACGCCGAGAGTCGTCCTGCCGCTGCCCGAGGAGCTGAGGCGCAACAACCCCCGGTTGCGGCTGTACCGGTACGTGATCGAGATCAGGGACAGCGCGCTCGTCCTGGAGGGGCACCTCAGTGACGCCCATCTGGCGGTGGCCGAGCGGGAGCTGCGGGCGGCGGGTGTCTGCGGTGACGAGCTGGCGCCGGCCGTGGAGGCCGCGCTGCTGAGTCATGCCGCCGCGGCCGAACTGGCCGGTCGGGCCGCGGCGTTCGGTGGTCGCACGCCCGCCCGGGGCGAACTGGACCTGACGGCCGAGCTGGGCTGGTTCGAAGGGGTCGCGGCCGCGGTGGGCTCGCCCGCGGTGGTGTCCGCCGCCGAGCGGCTGAACGTCGTGCCCGGCACGTCGATGGCGGACACCCGCGCTGATGGTTGATCCGGGGGGTGGTCCCGGGGTGCGGGTGGTGGTCGCACCCCGGGGGTGGGGGTTATCGGGGGTCGCCCCAGGCGATGTAGGT
>NZ_JBSGFD010000049.1:45236-48874 GCF_053603215.1 Kitasatospora sp. NPDC004240
CGTCGTCGTTGCGCAGGTGGAACATGCCGTTGCGCCAGATGCCGACGTTCCCGGCCGCTCCGCCGTCCCAGTTCCCCGCCACCGGCCGGTCACCGGCGGCGCTGTCGTCGACGATGCTGTTGTTGCGGACCGGCGAGAAGGTGCCGTGGCCGGAGTAGTACGGGTAGGGGATCTTCCGGTGGTGGACGCCGCTTCCGGTGAACTCGTAGCCCCAGTACTCGTCCTGCGCGGAGTCGGTCCAGCCTCCGAAGACGACGATGTGGCCGTTGGCGCCGGCCGCGTCGTTGAGCATCGCGTCGCCGGGCTTGAGGTCTCCCTTGCCTATCCACGAGGCGACGCCGTTGGGGACGAAGCTGGTGGTGTCCAGGCCGGGCGTATCGAGGTGCCAGGCCATCGAGGCGTAGCCGGAGCAGTCGGTCCGGTAGCCCTGGTAGGTGTTGTTCCAGCTGTACTCGAGGCCCCGGCCGACCCAGGAGGCCGCCCGGCTGATCACCTCGCTGCGGGTGATCCGGGGACCGGTCTGCGACTGGGCGAGCTGGACGGACGCTCCCTGGCCGGGGCTGCCCTTGTCGACGGCGGCGATGGCGGCGGCGGACGGCGGGGTGTCGTTCTGCGCGGCGACGGCCGGGGTGGAGGCGACGATGCCGGCGACGAGCGCGGCGGCGGCCGCGACGGCGAGCCCGCGCGTCAGGGCATGGGTGCTGGACATGGTGGGTTCTCCCCCTGGGTGACATGTGTGGGATGGCGCCGGCCCCGCGTGCTCGGCGGGCCGTCCGTGACCGCCGTCCGACGTTCCTCTCGGGGCCCCCGGTGCCGATGTGACGGCTGGTCACGTATGGGCATCATTCATGCGGCGCTCGAACAGAGTCAATGTCCAGTGAAAATAGCTGCCCCGGCGCCTGGCCGGATCACTCCTCGCTGATGTGTGGCTTTGTCATGACTTGTCAGCGCAGAGCAGAGGGAGGCGCAGGCGGGTGGACCTCCGCGCGCGACTCCCTTATGGCTTGAATTTTCACTCTGTAGTAAGTCTTTGTTGCTTCTCCGCCGCCGCCGGGCCCGTTCCGGGCCGCAGGGCATCCACCCGCGACCGCGCTGCGCCCCGCACGGGATCGGCCGGCCCCCATACGCACGCGGGAAGCCGGCCGGTTCCCGTGCCCGGGGCGGGCGCCGGCCCCCCGGGGGCGCCCGGCCGGGGGTTCGACCTCCTCGACGAGCCGGGCAGGTGGGCGGCGCCGGTCGGCAGCGCTGACCGGTCGACAGATCGGCCTTTACGCGAGGGGGAAGGCCGACCGTCCGGCCCCCTTCTCGATGACCCGTCCGGCGCGCGCGGCCGGCGGGGAACGCTGCGGCCGGGATGGTCGGTGGTGGCCTCCATCACCGGCGGCTTCGACCTCGGTGCCGGCTTCATCGCCTTCGATGTACCGGTCGCCGCCGTTTTCGCGTTCCCCTACCTGACGCCCGCCCTCGGCCTCGGCTGATGCCCTCCGGTACGTCTGCGGCCCCGCGCTCGGTCACGAGCGCGGGGCCACAGACGTGGTGCGGGCCGGGCGGGGGTCACTGGACGCAGAACTCGTTGCCCTCGGGGTCGGCCATGACGACGTGCTCGAAGCCGTGTTCCTTGACGCGGTGGAGGGTGGTGGCGCCGAGGGCTTCGAGGCGGGTGACCTCGGCCTCGCGGGCGGCGGGGCCGGGGTGGAGGTCGAGGTGGAGGCGGTTCTTGAGCTGCTTGGGCTCGGGGACGGCCTGGAAGAGGATGCGGCGGCCCAGGCCGGTGCCGGTGGCGGGGTCGAACGGGTCCTCGGGGTGGCGGACCGCGGCCAGGGTGCGCCAGGCGGAGTGGCCGTCGACCCGGGTGACGAGCTCCGGGCCGGCCTGCCCGGCGGCCAGCAGGCGGTCGATCAGGACGCTGTTGTCCTCGACGGCGTAGTCGAGGGCGGCGGCCCAGAAGGCGGCCTGGGCGATCGGGTCGGCGCAGTCGATGACGAGCTTCCAGTGCAGAGGCATGTAACCAGTTTTACAGGTTACAGATGTGATCGGCAATCAGGCGGGCAACGGGTCGTCCGTGTAGGGCGGTTGAGGGTGGGAATACTCGCCTGGCGAAGACGACGAGGGGGCTCGGTCGATGGTGCAACAGGATCCACCCGCGGGGGTCGAGGCGGAACTGCTGCCGGAGTTGTTCCGGACGGCGGACCGCGCGTCGCTGGACGGGCAGCGCCGCACCCTGCGCTGGTACCGGGGGCTGATCGCGATGCTGGTGCTCGCGGCGGTGGTCGGCTCGCTGCCCGGGCCGGAGAAGCGCGGTGACGCGGACATCACCCCGCTCTTCTCGGTGATCGCCTTCCTGGTCGCCGGTTACTTCTGGTGGCGGCTGCGCACCGCCAATCCGCAGGGCCGCTGGTACGAGGCCCGGGCGGTGGCCGAGTCGGTCAAGACGCTGGCCTGGAAGTACGCGGTCCGGGCCCGGCCGTTCCACGGGGAGGCCGAGTCCGCCGAGGTCGACCGGGGGTACCTGGCGCAGCTGGAGGACGTGCTGCGGGCCTTCGACGATCCGGCGATCGTGCCGCCGGACACCGTCGCGGAGATCACCCCGGAGATGCGCCGCGTACGGGCGGGGAACCTGTCCTCGCGCCGGACGCTGTACCTGCGCACCCGGGTGGAGGGGCAGCGCACCTGGTACCGCGCGCGGGCCGACGCGTACGAGTCGCAGGCGACCTCCTGGGGGCTGGGCGTCGCCGCACTGATCATCCTGGGCGGGGCGGCGGCGGTGGCCCAGGCGACCGGCACGCTCCCCGTGCACGTGTTCGGCGCGAGCTCGGCGGCCGCCGCCGCGATCATCGCCTGGACCCAGCTCAAGCAGCTGCGCCCGCTGGCGTCCGCGTACCAGCTGGCGGCGCGGGTGCTGGAGAACGTCGGCAACCAGCTCTCCGACCTGGACCTGAAGGCGCCGGACGCCGAGGCGAGCTGGGCCCGGCTGGCGGCCGAGGCGGAGGACGCGGTCTCCCGGGAGCACACCACCTGGCGGGCGAAGCGGGCCTTCCCGCGCTGAGCCCTCCCGCGCCGGGCCGCCCCGCCCCGGGCCGCCCCCGGTCGTGACCTCGCGGCGGCCGGGCCGGTCAGGCATCCAGGGGGGCTAGACCGAACGGGTGGCCGGCCGGGTCGATCAGGACCCGCAGGGTGCGGCCGTGCTGGTACTGCGGCTCGGTGGCACCGAGGGCCAGGGCGCGGGTGGTGGCCGCGTCCAGGTCGTCGACGTAGAAGTCCAGGTGGAAGTGCTTGCTGCCGTCCGGTTCGGTCCACGGCTCGGGCCGGTAGCCCAGGACGCGGCCGAAGCCGAGCGGGCTGCCGCCCTCGGGGTTGTCGAGGATCGCGAAGTGCTCGTCGACGTGCCGCGTCTCCCAGCCGAGCAGCTCGCCGTAGAAGGCGGCCAGGGCGACCGGGTCGGCGCAGTCGATGGTGACCATGGCGAGCCGGGCGAAGCCGGCGCCGTTGGGCTCGGAGAGGTCGGACATTTCTGGTCGGCCCTTCTGCTCGGTCGGATCGCATGTCCGTGGTCGGATCATGTCCAGCATCTCGCCAGGCGGCGCGCGCGGCTCGTCCGGACGGCCGCCGCCCGCGCCGCGGGGGGGGAACGGGGCCCG